>CAMPIK010000018.1 GCA_946886325.1 uncultured Shinella sp. | reverse complement strand
ATGTCCAGTTGACCCATGAATTCGTCAATCCCGGCTGGCCGGCGGCGACGATCTCGAAGCATCTGCGCGCCTTCCGCCGCGCGCTCGACCGGACGGGCGTCAAGGTGACATCCGGCATGACCGGGCCCTATGGGCGGCTCAACCATTTCGGCCATCCGGACGCCGATGTCAGGCGCTACTATGTCGACTGGTTCAAGACCTTTGCCGACATTTCCGCCGAACTCGGCGCGTCTGGCATGGGCACGCAGTTCGCGATCTTCACGCAAAGGGATTACGACAATCCGGTGCGCCGCGAGGCGCTGATGACGATCGCCATCGACTGCTGGGCGGAGGTTGCCGAGCATGGCAAGGCGGCAGGGCTCGACTATATCTTCTGGGAGCCGATGTCGGTCGGGCGCGAATTCGGTCATACGATCGCCGAATGCAGGGCGCTGGACACGCGGCTGGCGGCGTCAAGTCTGGCGCTCCCCTTTCTGATGATGGTCGACATCGACCATGGCGACGTGACCTCGCCGGACCCCGCCGACATCGACCCCTATGCCTGGGCGGAGGCCTTTCCGCAGCGCTCGCCGATCATCCACATCAAGCAATCCTCGATGAACAAGGGCGGCCACTGGCCCTTCACCGCGCAATACAATGCGGACGGGCGCATCCAGCCGGAAAAACTGCTGGAGACCGTGCGGCGCGGCGGCGGCACCGACAACGAGATCTGCCTCGAACTCTCCTTCCGCGAGCGCGAGCCGACCGATCATCGGGTGGTCGAGATGATCCGCGAGTCGGTCGCCTTCTGGGAGCCCTTTATCGACACCGGCTTCAACCGGTCCTGACCTTCCCGCGGAGGCGTTTCAGAGACGGCGTTTCCGCTTCTTCGCCCCTGTATCCGCTGCCGGCGGTGCAGGGGTGCTTTTTGGGAATGTAACGTCGATATGTCCCATCTGGTAAAAATGTAACATTGATAAATCACAAAATCATGTTACATTATCCCGGCGTTTCGGAGACACGAAATGCGCTGGATTTTTGTTTTTGCCGCATTATCCGACGCCGAAGCGATTTCGCTTCGGCTGGAAATGCTCTACGTCGCCCGCCCATAACCGAGGATGAAGAGCGCCAGCGAGAGCATCGATGCGATCGTGCGCGCATGGTTCCACGCCGTCCAGTCGGTCAGGTAGCGCTTCCAGAACTCGACGCCGTCCGCACTAGTCGCCGAGATGCCCGCCAGTTGCTCGTTCATCGGCACGTTGAAAGCAACGGTGACGCCGATGACGCCCACCAGGAAGACGGCGCCGCCGGCCGCGATCAGCATCGAGCCCGCTCCTCCGGCAACGAAGGCAAGCACGATCAGGACGAGCGATGCGAGCGCCGTGCCGAAGAAGGCGAGGAAGAAATACGGGTTCTGGATCACCGCATTGATGGCATTCATCGCAGCGATGCCCTCGGCCGGCGTCAGCCGCGCGAAGGCCGCCATGATGCAGACGGAGAAGATGAAGAACAGCCCAGCATTGAGACCCGCGCCGATGGCGGCGACGAAGGTGAGCGGTGTGACAAGCGATGCCATGGTCAGGCCTCCCAGATTCCGGTTGATGCCGCCTCACGGGCGAAGTCGGCAAAGTCGCGCGGCGGACGGCCGAGAACCGTCTCGACATCGCCTGATAGACTTTCGTTTCGTCCGTCGAGGACCGAAGTGAAAAGATAGGTGACGAGCCAGACAAAATCGTCCGGCACGCCCTCCGCCTTCAGCATCTGGGCATAGTCGGCGACATTGACACGCGTATAACGGATGTCCCGGCCGGCCGCGCGCGCGACGTCGGCAGTCGCTTCCGCAAAGGTCATGAGGCGCGGGCCGGTGATCTCATATTTGCGGCCGGCATGACCCTCCTCCGTCAAGGCCTTGATCGCCATGTCTGCGATGTCGCGCGTATCGACGAAGGGTTCGCGCACGTCGCCCGCCGGCAGCACGAGTTCCCCGCCCTTCAGCATATCGGTGAAGAAGCCCTCGCTGAAATTCTGGTGAAACCAGCTTGCCGACAGGATCGTCCAGTCCGCACCGGCTTCCTTGAGTGCCTCCTCGGCGGCAATCGCTTCCTCCTCGCCCCGGCCGGAGAGCAGCACCAGCCGCTTGACGCCGAGATCGACGGCGAGGGCCGAAAAGGCGCGGATATCCTCGACGGAACCGGGAACCGCGAGGTCCGGCTGGTAGGTGATGTAGGCCGCATGGATGCCGGTGAGCGCGCCCTGCCAGGTGGCCCGGTCGGTCCAGTCGAAGGGGATCACTGAGCCGCGGGTGACGCGCCGGACCGCGAAACCCTGCGCCTCCAGTCCGTCCGCCACGAGGCGCCCGGTCTTTCCCGTCGCGCCGGTTACCAGAAAGGTTCTCTCCTGCATGTCATCCTCCGGTTCAAATATATGAGCAATCCTCATATTTGCAAAATGTGAGGATTTATCGTATTTGTCAAGTGGCAAGGACATTCGGACGAAACGATGGAAAAAACGCTGAAAGATCAGTCTGGTGAAGACCGGGACCCGACCCGGATGCGCCGCGCGCCGACGCAGAAGCGCAGCCGTGAGCGGGTCGATCATATCCTCGCCTGCGCCACGGACCTGATCGCCGCGAACGGCAGCGATACGATGCGCATGAGCGAACTTGCGGAGCGCGCCGGCATCTCGATCGGGTCGCTCTACCAGTATTTTCCCGACAAGGCGGCGATCGTGCGGGCGCTGGCAGAACGCTGCAACGCCGAAAGCCGGCACTGCATCGAGGAAGGACTTGCCGGGGTCGAAACGCCAGATGACCTGGAGCAGGCCTTCAACGCCCTCATCGACACCTACTACGAGCTTTTCCTGACCGAACCCGTCATGCGCGACATCTGGTCGGGCATGCAGGCGGATGCGACGCTCAGAGCGCTGGAGCTTGAGGAGAGCCGCGAGAATGCCCGCATCCTGACACGCACGCTCTTGCGCCTGCGGCCGGACGGCGAACACGCGGCCATCGAAAGCGCGGCACTGCTGGTGATGAGCCTCGGCGAGGCGGCGATGCGGCTCGCCATATCGGTGGAGCGGGACGAAGGCGACCGGCTTGTCGCCACCTACAAGCGCATGGCGACCGTGGAACTGAAGCGGCTCGTCGCAGCCGCACCCCCTCTCCCTTGAACGGCAGCCGTACCGCCCCAATTCACCGAGAGTTGAACGGGAGCAAAGCCTGAGCCGCCCATCGGCATGCTACTGTCAGCAGCGACGAACGGGAGACCGACATGCGCCTGTATGCTCTTGCCGTGACGATTGGCCTGCTGACGAGCGGTGGTACCGCGCTGGCCGCCGATGAGGAAGTCGATGTCGAACTGGTGCTCGCCGTCGACGTGTCGGGGTCGATGGACCTCGAGGAGGCGCAGGTGCAGCGCGCCGGCTATGTCGATGCGCTCAATCATCCTGATTTCATCGACGCCGTCAGAAACGGCCTGACCGGCCGCATCGCCATCACCTATTTCGAATGGGCAGGCCGGATCAACGAGAGTTCGTTTCTCGGCTGGCACACGATCTCGAATGCCGAGGAGGCGAAGAGCTTTGCCGCAGTGCTGGAGGCGCGCCCGATCGCGACCAGGCGCGGCACCTCGCTCTCGGTCGCCCTGTCCTATGGCGCAACCCTCTTCGAGGCAAACGGCTATGCCGGCATGCGAAGGGTCATCGACGTATCCGGCGACGGCCCGAACAATTCCGGCTCGCCCGTCGCGCCGGCGCGCGATGCCGCAACCGCACTCGGCATCATCGTCAACGGCCTCGCCATCATGATCCGGCCCTCCGCCGTCTACGGTCCGCTCGATCAGTATTACGCCGATTGCGTGATCGGCGGCCCCGGCGCCTTCGTCCTGCCGGTGCAGGAGCCCGAGGATTTCGCCATCGCCATCCGCCGCAAGCTGATCCTCGAGGTCAGCGGCCGCGAGCCCCATCCGCGCGTGATCCCGGCGGCAGGCGCCTCCAGCGACTGCATGATCGGCGAGAAACTCCGCCCCGGCTTCCTCGATCGCGTCTATCCCGAACTCGACAAATAGCAATCTTCCCTGCCCCTGTTCCATGAGGAACAGCGCATAGACGCGTGCCATGCGATCTTCTGGTCACTGGATGGAATGAGCCATCCGACAAACCGACCAGAGGAGAATTGAAATGCGCAAGATCATCATTTCCGCAGTCGTCGCCACTGTCGCGGCCCTGTCGTTCGCCGCTCCGTCCCAGGCTGGCTGGGGCCATCGCCATCACGGCGGCTGGCACAAGGGCTACGTCAAGGTCTACCACTACGGCCACCGCCACTGCTTCTGGAAGAAGGTCCACCGCTACAACAAGTGGGGCCACCTCGTCATCAAGCGGGTTCGCGTCTGCCACCGCTGATACGACAATCCATCCGGCTGCGGACCGGTCGCGAAAGCGGCCGGTCCGTTTCGTTTTTGCCCCTGCGGTCCTGCCGGCCGCCCCCGGACAAGTCCCCGTCGCCGTTGAGAAATTTCCGCTGCAGCAGGAAATGAGAGATTGATTTGACGATCTTTCTCGCAACCTATTCCTTTATAACGATAAATATGCTTTAATTGAATGAATGTTCAACAAATATAGGGGGCAATCATGAACGAGCTGGTGCGCGACATCTCCATCCCGAACGACTGGGACCGGAGCGGTCTGCCCGGCTGGTGTTATCATAGCCCTGCCCTTCTCGACCTCGAACGACAGCATGTCTTCCGCGAGCACTGGCAGATCGCCTGCCATGTCTCCGACATTCCGGAACCGGGCAACTACCGGACCATGGATGTCGTCGGCGAACGGGCGCTCATCCTGCGCGGGCAGGACGGCGACGTGCGCGCCTTCCATAATATATGCCGCCATCGCGGCTCCCGCCTCGTCGCCGACGACAGCGGAACCTGCCGCAATGCGCTCGTCTGTCCCTTCCATGGCTGGGTCTACAATCTCGACGGCACCTTGCGCGGCGCCGCGCGCCCCCGCTCCTTTCCGCCGATGGACAAGAACGAATTCGCGCTGAAGTCGCTCGAATGCGAGGTCTGGCAGGGTTTCGTCTTCATCCGCTTCGCGCCCGGCCCGCAGCCCTCCGTCGCCGAACTGATGAAGCCCTTCGAGGAGGAACTGTCGCATTACCGCTCTGCCGAGATGGTGCCGGCCGGCGAGATCTGGACGCAGGAGACGCCGGTCAACTGGAAATCGGTGCGCGATGTCGACAACGAGGGCTATCATGTCGCGATGGCCCATCCGGCCCTGCAGGACCTCTATGGCTCGACCTATTACGACGAGCCCTTCGTCAACGGCCTCTGCCGCTCCTTCGCGACCTACAATCCCCATGCCGGCCGGCGCTGGAGCGTCGGCAAATATGTGAAGCTTTCGCCGGAGAACACGAGATTGCCGGAGCGGCTGCGCAAGGCCTGGATCTATTTCGGCCTGTTCCCGAACGCCGTCATCGCCGTCACGCCGGAAAGCGTGCAGTTCTACCAGGAATTCCCGCTCGGCGTTCGCCGCACCCTGCTGCGCGGCGCCGTCTACCGCTACCGCGACGAGACGCGCGAGCAGCGCGCCGCGCGCTACCTCGCCCAGCGGATCGACCGCGACACCCAGGCCGAGGACGTGCAACTCACCATCTGGTCGAACGAGGCGATGACCTCGGAAGCCTTTGCGGGTTTCTACCTCTCGGACCTCGAATATGGCGTGCGGTCGCATCACGACCATCTGCGCCAGGTGCTGCCGGTCGTGACCTTGGCCGAAGCGCCGGCCGAAAGCGGCATGGCGGAGGCGAATGCCGCGCTCGCCGCGCGCGGCTGATCGCCGTCAGCGCGGCAGCTTGGCGAAGCCCTTGACGAGGATCGGCCCGGTCGGCCGCCCGGTCGGCGAGCCGCCCGGCTGTTCCAGCGTGATCTCGTAGAGCTGCGTCTCCTGCGGCGTCGGCAGATCAGGCCCTTCGAGCGTGGCGCTCTGCCAGTCGTCGAGCAGGCCGAGCGAGACCGGGCCAAGGTCCTCGGATGGCAGCGTCCAGACCTGCATGACCCGGTCGTCGGGCGGCGCGAAATCGCCGAGCGGCGTGATACGGGCGGACCGGTCGCCGAAATCCTCGACCAGCACCATCGGCTCGCCGGCATCGTTGACCAGGATCGCCACCACCTGCGGCTCCGGCCGCATCATCAGGCTGGCGCCAAGCCCGACGACGAGCAACAGGCAGGCGGCAAGGCTGGCGACGGCGGTGCTGCGCCAGAACGACAGGCCGCGACGGTTGTCGTTGGCCGGTTTCGCGGCCGCAACGTCCGGTGCCGGGCTCTTCACCCCCTCATCCACCGAAGCGCTGATGCGCGCCCAGAGGTCTTCGGACGCAGGCTCCGCGCCGCCCGCAAGGTCGAGTTCGAGGAAGCGGTCGCGGCTTTCGGCAACCGCCTTCGCCATCGCCGGGTCGCGTTCGATCTCGGCCTCGACCGCCTCCGCCTCGTGCGGATCGAGAAGGCCGAGCACATATTCGTCGGCGCGTTCGCTGAGGGTCCGGGCCGCGCTCATGCCATGCACTCCCGAAGGGACGCCAGCCCGCGGCGAATCCACGCCTTGGCGGTGCCGAGCGGCACGCTGAGCCTGCCTGCGATCTCGCCATGCGAATAGCCGGACATATAGGCCATCACGATGCTCTTGCGCTTCGTCTCGTCCAGCGCCTGCAGGCAGGCCTTCAGCCGGCTGCTCTCGTCGAGTTCACCGAGGATATCGGCGGCGAACGCTGTTTGCCCGTCCTCCTGCATCCGCTCCAGCGTATCGTGGTCGTGATGGTCCTCGCGGCTCGAATCGCGCAGCACGTTGAGCGAGCGGTTGCGCACGACGGCATAGATCCAGCCACGCGCGGAACCGCGATCCGGCGCATATTGCGCCGCCTTGCGCCAGATCTGGATGAAAGCCTCGTGCACCACTTCCTCCGCCAGATCCCGGCGACGCAGGATGCGCTGCGCAATCGTGATCATCCGTCCCGCTTCCGCGTCGTAGATGCGGCGCAAGGCATCGCGTTCGCCGCGTGCGCACGCCCGAAGCGCCTCGCCGAGGCCGTCATCCGCATCCTTCATCGATCCTCCCGGATATAGAAATGGTCCTGTCCGCGGCCACAGCCGTCCGCTCGCCGCTAAGGGCGTGCCGTACCGAACCGCATCCATGTCGTCGAGCCAAGTCATAACACCGTTACCCGCGACAGGACGAAACGGATGCAAAAAAAATTGGACGCCTGCTGCATCCGTTTGCCGCTCCCGCGTGTCGTCAGTCTGGAAGCCCGAAAACGGGCGCTCCGTTGACTGTTCAAAGCCAGGAGAAAAACATGACCCTCTTCACCCGCCTGCTTCTCACCACCGCCTTCGCACTGCCGGTCGCCTCGGTCGCCAATGCCGCCATGGTTCTCGGCCTCAGCGGCGACAAGACGCTCGTGATGTTCGACACCGAAAAGCCCGAAGTCGCCAGTTCGATGGACGTGACCGGCGTCGACAAGCTCGCCGGCATCGACTTCCGCCCCGCCACGAAGACCGTCGTCGGCGTGACGCCGGATAGCACGCTGGTCACGATCGACCTCGACACCGGCGCGGCAACGGAAGTCGCCAAGATGGACAATCCGCTCGCCAT
This sequence comes from uncultured Shinella sp., assembly GCA_946886325.1. The sequence goes on along the minus strand of CAMPIK010000018.1, from coordinate 5,181 downwards.
GGGCGACACGCCCGTCATCGTCGACTTCAACCCGATGGCCGACCGCCTGCGCTACATGACCGGCACGACCAACCACCGCGTCCATCCCGACACCGGTGCCGTCACCGTCGATGGCAGCCTTGCCTTCGAGGACGGCGACGCCAACAAGGGCGCTGGCCCGATGACGGTTGCCGCCGCCTATATCAACTCCTACGGCAAGCCGGAAAAGACCGCGATGTACAACATCGACGCCAGCCTCGGCGCGCTGGTCCAGCAGACCAAGCCGAACGACGGCACGCTGAAGACGATCGGCATGCTGGGCATTTCCGAGATGCCTGCCAACATCGCCTTCGACATCCAGACGACCGAAGACGGCACCAACACCGCATGGCTCGTCGCCGGCGACAAGCTCTACACGGTGAGCCTCGAAAACGGTGCGGCGACCGAGACCGGAACCATCACCGGCGCACCGTCCGCCATCCGCGACATCGCCGTTCTCGGCGCCATGTAAGCGGCATCCCCGAAACAAAAATGGGTCCGCTCACGCGGACCCAACGTCATCAGGCCGGGGAATGACCGCCTGAACGACGCTGCCGACTGGCAGCCCGGTGTCGCGGCGGCGGCGGCACGACCGTCGCCGCGATATGACTAATTCTTCCAGAGACCTTCGCGGGCGAGATCGTCCATCGTCAGTTCGATGCCCTTGCGCAGGATCGCCGTCATCTCGTCGATCTGGGCGATCGAGATCGTCAGCGGCGGCGACATCACGCACATGTTGATGAGCGGCCGGACGAGAAGCCCGAGTTCGTGGCAGTGCCGGTCGATGCGCTTGCCGACCTCGAGATCGAGCGTCAGCGGGTTCTTGCTGTCGCGATCCGCCACGCATTCGACGCAGGCCATCAGCCCCATGCCGCGCACCTCGCCGACGAGCGGCAGCTCTTCCAGCGCCTTCAGGCTCTGCTGGAAATGGCCCGAGACGGAGCGCGCATGCTCCAGCAGTCCGCCTTCCAGAATATCGAGGTTCTTCAGCGCCACGGCGCAGCCGACCGGGTGGCTGGAATAGGTAAGGCCATGGGCGAACATCGCCTCGGTATGGTTCGAGCGGCGCAACTCCTCGAAAAGCCGGCCGGCGATCATTACGCCGCCGAGCGGGAAATAGCCTGACGTGACGCCCTTGGCAAAGGTGATCATATCAGGCTCGATGTCGAAGACCGCCTTGGAGGCGAAGACTTCGCCGAGCCGGCCGAAGGCCGTCACCACCTCGTCGGCGATAAAGAGGATGTCGTTGTCCCGGCAGAGCGCATGCATGCGCTTGAGGTAGCCCGGCGGCGGCACGATGACGCCGCCCGAGGCCATGATCGGCTCGGCGATGAAGGCGCCGATCGTCTCCGCCCCCCGCGCCTCGATCACCTGGCGGAACTCCGCGACGAGAAAGTCGCAGAACGCCTCGACGCTCGTGCCGGCGGGCCTGCGGAACGGGTCCGGGCAGGTGAGCTTCACCACCTGCTCGCTCGCGCTGTCCATCCAGTCATGGTCGCGCGGTCGACCGTTGAGCGAGGCCGACAGATAGGTCGAGCCGTGATAACCGCCCTGGCGCGAGACGATCAGCTTCTTCTCCGGCCGGCCCTTCACATTGTTGTAGAACTGCATGAAGCGCAGCGCCGTCTCGACGGCGGACGAGCCGCCCGTCGTGAAGAAGACATGATCGACGCCATCGGGCGCATGGCCGGCCAGCCGCTCGGAGAGGATCGCCGAAGGCGCGTTCGTCGTGTACCAGGGCGAATTGTAGGAAAGCTCCATCGCCTGGGAGGCCATGACATCGGCCAGCGCCTTGTTGCGGTGGCCCGCATTGACGCACCACATGCCGGCAGGCCCGTCGATCAGCCGGCGGCCGGCGGCATCCGTCACATAGACCCCCTCGCCCGCCTCAAGGCGGCCGCGTGCCTCCGCGCCGATGGAACCCGACATCGGCCAGGGCTGCACCAGATGGCGCTCTGCCATGCGCGTCAGGTCGTCGGGCGCCATCTCCTCCGTGCCGGAACGCTCGTCCAGGGTCTTCGGTATGGCGGCCATCACACTCTCCATTGAATCAATCGGCATATTTCGTCAATCAACATGATGAAAAATATGGATTTTCCAAATCATATTGAATGTTCGTTCAATCAATATTGCAGAAATAGCACTTGATTTCAATGGCCGTTTGGGCGCATTGTCATGTCAGGGAACAGCAAACAGCCGAAAAGGCGGATGCGGATGGATCGACCAGACACGACAATCCACGCGCGGTGTCGCGGGAGAAAGCGCCGATGACGGCGGCGGCGATCGGCACGATGCCGGACACGCCCGCCCCGGCCGCCCGCCACCGCTGGCTGAAGAGCGAGGAGGCGCGCGGCCTGGCGATGATCTCGCCGACCTTCCTCTACGCTCTCGCCCTCCTGCTCCTGCCCGTCCTGATCGTCGTCACCTACAGCTTTTGGAGCCAGGACTACCTGACGATCGACCGCACCTTCACCCTCGAAAACTACCGCCAGGCGCTGACCGAGCCGATCTATCGCGATCTCTTCATCCGCTCGCTGTGGATTTCGCTGTCGGTCAGCATCGTCACCGTCGTCTTCTCCTATCCGATCGCCTGGTTCATCTCCTTCCATGGCGGGGTGCACAAGAACCTCTGGCTCTTCCTCGTCACCGTGCCCTGCTGGACGAGCTACCTGCTGCGCGTCATGTCCTGGAAGGTCATCCTCGGCTATGGCGGCGTCATGAACACCGGGCTGATGTCGATCGGCGCGATCGACGAGCCGATGACCTCGCTGCTCTACAATTCCAATGCCGTCGTGATCACCCTCGTTCATAGCTGGGCCGCCTTCGCCATCCTGCCGATCTACGTCTCGCTGCAGAAGATCGACCGCTCGCTGATCGAGGCGGCGCGCGATCTCGGCGACAGCCGGCTGCGCGCGTTCCTGCGCGTCACCCTGCCGCTGTCGCTCTCCGGCGTCATCTCCGCCTTCCTGATCGTCATGATCCCGACCGTCGGCGACTACGTGACCCCGCGCCTCGTCGGCGGCAAGGACGGCGTGATGATCGCGACCGCCATCCAGGCGCAATTCGGCAAGGCGGCGAACTGGCCGCTCGGTGCCGCCCTCTCGGTGACGACGATGATCCTCGTCTCGCTGGTCGCCGCCGCCGTCGTGCTCGGCTTACGCTTCGTCGTGAGGAGGATCCGATGACGGCGCTCACCCGACGCCTCTCGTTCCTGCCCTGGCTGCCGGCCTATGTGGCGATCTATTTCCTGTTCCTCTACCTGCCGATCCTGCTGCTGCCGATCTTCTCCTTCAACAATGCGGCGACGACCACCTTCCCGCTCGCCGGCTTCACCACCAAATGGTACGCGTCGCTCGCCGGCAATTCGGAAATGCAGGGTGCGGCCTGGAACAGCCTGATCGTCGGTATCGCCGTCTCGATCCTCGCCACCACGCTCGGCATCTGCGCGGCGCGCGCCATCACGCGCTACCGCTTCCGCGGCCAGAAGGCGGCGACCGGGCTCATCATGGCGCCGCTCTTCCTGCCGGAAATCATCGTCGCCGTGTCGCTGCTGATGATCATCCTCGCCGCCGGCATCGAATTGTCGCTGCTGACCGTCATCCTCGGCCAGACGGTTTTCTGCATCCCCTATTCGATGTCGGTGCTGATCTCCGGCTTCGAGGGTTTCGACCGCAGCCTCGAGGAAGCCTCCTACGACCTCGGCGAGACGTCGATCGGCACCTTCCGGCGCGTGACGCTGCCGGTCGTGGCGCCGGCGATCCTCTCCAGCCTGCTCGTCACCTTCACCATCTCGCTGGACGAGTTCATCCTCGCCTTCTTCCTCTCGGGCACCGAGCCGACGCTGCCCGTCTATATCTGGGGCCAGTTGCGCTTCGCCGCCAAGCTGCCGGGCGTGCTGGCGCTCGGCACCATCATGATCGTCGCCACCGTCATCCTTCTCACCATCGCCGAAATCCTGCGCCGCCGTGCCGAGGCCCGCACGGATGCCGCGCGCCTCGCCCCCTAGGAGAGACCATGCCCGAACGCCCGATGATCGCGATCGAAAACGTCTCGAAATATTACGGGATCTACAAGGCGCTGGACGACGTCTCGCTGGAGATCGCCGAGGGCGAGTTCTTCTCGCTGCTCGGGCCGTCCGGCTGCGGCAAGACCACGCTGCTGCGCTCCATCGCCGGCTTCGACGTTCCCTCCGACGGCGAGATCTACATCGACGGCGTCGCCTCGACGCTGCTGCCGGCCAACAAGCGGCCGACCAACATGGTCTTCCAGAGCTACGCGATCTTCCCGCATCTCGATGTCGGCGAGAACGTCGCCTACGGGCTGAAGCGCCTGAAGCTCGGCGCCGTCGAGGAGAAGCGCCGCGTCGACGAGGCGCTCGGCATGGTGCGGCTCGACGGTCTCGACAAGCGCAAGGCGCACGAGCTCTCCGGCGGCCAGCGACAGCGCGTGGCGCTCGCCCGCGCGCTCGTCATGCGGCCGAAGGTGCTGCTGCTCGACGAACCGCTCTCGGCGCTCGACAAGAAGCTGCGCGAGGAGATGCAGGTCGAACTGCGCACGCTGCAGAAGCAGGTCGGCATCACCTTCATCCTCGTCACGCACGACCAGTACGAGGCGCTCGCCTTGTCCGACCGCATCGCCGTGATGTTCGGCGGAAAGATCGCGCAGATCGCGACGCCGAAGGACATCTACCAGCGCCCCCGCACCCGCAAGGTCGCCGATTTCCTCGGCGGCATGAACTTCCTCTCGGGGACGTTGACCGGTGAACAGGCCGGCGAAGTCTCGATCGAGGCCGCCCGCTTCGGCACCATCAACATCGCCAAGCCCCAGGGCTTTGCCGCCAATGACGGCCGCGTGACGCTCGGCATCCGGCCGGAACGGCTGCGGCTGCTCTGGGACGACGACCGCGCTGAGCACGAGTTGAAGGGCCGCGTCGAGAACCGCGCCTATTTCGGCGAGGTCACGCACCTGACGATCGGCGTCGACGGGCTGGAACAGCCCCTCTCCATGGTGGAAACCAACGACTACGGCGCCGACGACCTGCCCGTCGGAGCCGAAATCCGCCTCGCCTACGACCCGGATGCCTTCGTGCTTCTGGCGGAGGACCAGGCTGTGGAGCGGGTGTGACGGGCTGGCGGCGCCTTGCGGCGAGCCTCATCGTCATCC
>CAMPIK010000017.1 GCA_946886325.1 uncultured Shinella sp. | reverse complement strand
CTGGTTCCTGCTCGGCATGCGCGGCATCGCGAGCGTCCCGGCGATCATCCTGATGCTGTCCTTCGTCGGCTTCGCGGCCTTCACCGCGGAAGCGGGCATACCCGTCGAGCAGGTAATGTTCATGACGGGCATGGTCTGGGCGCTGCCGGCCAAGGTCATCCTCGTCGGAAGCATGCTGTCCGGCGCCCATCTCGCTGCCGCCTTCATCGCCGTCACGCTCTCGTCGGTTCGCATGATGCCGATGGTGGCGGCCTTGATCCCCGAAATTCGGTCAAGCCGAACGCCGACCTGGCTGTTGCTTGTTCTCTCGCATTTCGTGGCGATCACCGCCTGGGTCTTTGCCATGGAGCGCGTCGGTTCGTTGCCGCGGGAAGGGCGGGTGCCGTTCTTTGCCGGCTTCGGCATCACGCTGACGACGGCGAATATCCTGCTCGTCGGCGTCGCCTATGGTCTCGTCGCCGAGTTTCCGCCGCTCGTCGCCGGCTGCCTGTTCTTCCTGACGCCGGTCTACTTCCTGACCTCGATCTGGATCTCGGCGCGCCACCGCGTCATCTACTGGGCGCTCGGCGCCGGCCTCGTCGCCGGTGCGCTCTTCCACCAGATCTCGCCGGAATACGACATCCTGCTCGCCGGCCTGATCGGCGGCACGCTCGCCTGGTTTGCCGAATGGCAGCTTCGCCGGCGGGAAGGCACACCAAAAGGCGGGACATCGTGAGTTTCGACGGTCTCTGGCCCTATGTCTTCATCGCCGTTGCCGGCTGGCTTGCCACCGACATCTGGCGCTGGCTCGGCGTTCTCGCCGGAAACCGGCTCGACGAGAATTCGGAGACGCTGACCTGGGTCAAGGCCGTGGCGACGGCGCTGGTCGCCGCCGTCATCGCCAAGCTCATTCTCTATCCGACAGGAACGCTGGAAGCCTCGCCGCTCTGGCTGCGCATCGGCGCCGTTGCGGCCGGTGCTGCGGCATTTTTCGTCAGCGGCCGGCGGCAGGTGCTGGCGATCGTCGTCGCCATCGGCACGCTCGCCGCCGGGCTGGCGCTGCTCGGTTTCTGAACGCCGGTCAGCCGGCGAGTGCTGCCTTCAGCTTTTCGGCATTGGCGGCAAGAACCGCCTGATCTTCCATCGAACCCGAATGCGGCCGCAGCGCTGAACCTTCCATGCGCGGGATGACATGGAAATGCAGGTGGTAGACGGTCTGGCCGGCCGCCGGTTCGTTGAACTGGATGACGGTCACGCCGTCCGCCTCGAAGGCGTCCATGGCCGCGACGGCGATCTTCTGGACAACAGGCATCAGGCGCGACAGGGTCTCGGGATCGGCATCGAGAAGATTGCGCGACGGCGCTTTCGGAATCACCAGCGTGTGCCCATTCGCCTGCGGCATGACATCCATGAAGGCAAGCGTGTGTTCGTCCTCATAGACCTTGTGCGAGGGGATTTCGCCGCGCAGGATCTTCGCGAAGATGTTGGTGTCGTCATAGGCGCTCATTCCAGTCACTCCTTCCGCGCTCAGCATTCGTCGTCCCGGTCGGCGTCGTCGGCCTTGCGGAACGGTGCATGGTCTTTCAGATATTCGTTCGTTTCGGCAACGTCCTGCCGTTCCCGCTCCAGATAATCAGCGACGGCGCGGCTGAGGCCCGGATGGGTGATGAAATGCGCCGAATGGGTCGTCACCGGCAGGTAGCCGCGGGCAAGCTTGTGCTCGCCCTGCGCGCCCGCCTCGACCCGCTTCAGGCCCTTGGCGATCGCGAAGTCGATGGCCTGGTGGTAGCAGACCTCGAAATGCAGGAACGGATGGTCCTCGACGCAGCCCCAGTGCCGGCCGAAGAGCGTATCGCCGCCGATGAAATTGATCGCACCCGCCATGTAGCGTCCGTTCCGCTTCGCCATGACGAGCAGCACGTTGTCCGCCATGCGCTCGCCGATCAGCGAATAGAAGGAGCGTGTCAGATAGGGCCGGCCCCATTTGCGGCTGCCGGTGTCCATGTAGAAGGCGAAGAACTGGTCCCAGATGTCCTCGGTCAGGTCGCTGCCGGTCAGCCAGTCGATCGAGATGCCGTTTTCCAGCGCCGAGCGGCGCTCCTTCTTCAGCGCCTTGCGCTTTCTGGAGGCGAGTGTCGATAGAAAGTCGTCATGCGAGCCGTAGCCGGCATTGATGAAGTGGAACTGCTGGTCGGTGCGATGCAGGAAGCCCGACGCCTCCAGGACCGGCATCTCTTCCTCCGGCACGAAGGTGATGTGCGCCGACGAGATGCCGTTTCGTCGCGCCAGTTCCTTCGCGCCTTCGGCAAGCGCCTGCCGGACGCCCGATGCCGCGATGTCGTGACGGTGCAGCAGTCGCGGGCCGGTCGCCGGCGTAAACGGGATCGAGGCCTGAAGCTTCGGATAATATCGCCCGCCGGCGCGCTCGAAGGCGTCCGCCCAGCCGTGGTCGAAGACATATTCGCCCTGGCTGTGGTTCTTCAGGTAAAGGGGCAGGGCGCCGATCAGGTCGCCGGTGCCCGTTTCGAGCAGCATGTGCTGGCCGAGCCAGCCGGTCTCGGCGGTCGCCGAGCCAGACTCTTCCAGCGCGGAGAGGAAAGCGTGGCTGACGAAGGGATTGTAGACCTCGCCCGGTCTGCCCGGGCTGGCGCCGGCCAGCCGGCCCCACGTCTCCGCCGGGATATCGGTGAAGCTGTTCACGACGCGGATCTGGAAAGTCTCGCTCATCGTCAGGCGGTCAGGCCCTCTCTTGGATCGAATCCCTCGAAGGTCATCTGATCGGCATATTTCAGGGTGACGTCGACGGCTGCCTGATTGCGCACCGTCCAGGTGATGATCGGGATACCGGCGGCCTTCTCCTTCGCGATGAACGGATTGGGCAGGTGGCCATGGTGGTAGGAGATGAAATCCAGCCCGAGCTGCATCGCCTCTTCGTGCACGAAGAAGGTTTCCGGCTTGGCACCTTCGGCGGTCAGACCGAGCGGATGTGTCGCGCCGGCCGCCTTGAGATCCCTCAGCAGCCAGTGGTCGAAACTCATCAGGGCGACCGGACCCGCATAGTCTTCGAGCACGTCGAGCACGGCAAGCGCAAAGCCGTCGTCATCGCCCTCGCGGCCCTTGAGTTCCAGCACGAGCGGAACCCGGCCGGCGACGAGCCGCAACAGCTGGGAAAGCTTCGGCACCTTGTCGGTGGTTCCGCCGACAGACAACAGGCCAAGCTCCCCGGAAGTCCGTTCCCTGACGTCGCCCTTGATGGCGCAGAGCCGCTCGAGATCGCTGTCGTGGAAGATGACCGGCACGCCGTCGGCGGCATAATGCAGGTCGCATTCTATGGCAAAGCCGGCCTCGACGGCGCGGGAGAAGGCCGAAAGCGTGTTTTCCCAGACCGTGCGGTTCATGTCGTGATAACCGCGGTGCGCGATCGGCCGCGCGGTCAGCCAGTCGAGGTTCGGCATCAGGCGATTTCCACGATGGCGTCGATCTCGACGGCCGCATTCATCGGAAGTGCTGCCATGCCGACCGCCGCACGCGCATGTTTGCCGGCTTCGCCCAGCGCTCCGACCAGGAGGTTGGAGGCGCCGTTGATGACGAGATGCTGCTCGACGAAATCGGGCTTCGAGGCGACGAAGCCGTTGATCTTGATGATGCGCTTGATGCGCGAGAGATCGCCGAGGGCTGCCTTCGCCTGCGCCAGGATGTTGACGGCGCACAGTTCGGCGGCCTTCTGGCCGGTCGCGACATCGACGGTATCGCCGAGATGGCCGGTGACGGCGATCTTGCCGTCCGCCATCGGAAGCTGGCCGGAAATGTGCAGGATCGATCCGCTGATCACGAAGGGAACGTAGTTGGCGGCCGGTGCGGCGGCAACGGGGATGGTGTAGCCCAGTTCCTGGACGCGATTTTCGATTTCGGCGGACATGGCGTTCTCCGTCTTGGCGCCCATTGCCAAATCGAGACCCTCGATAGGCCGGCGCTCTCAAAGTCTGTCGGGTGGGGAAACGGCAGAGGCGCTGTCGCGCGGCTGCCGCTCCGATTGAGTTTTTCCTGCGAATGCGTCATGCAAGATCATGATGAGAGTATGACACTCTTGCCTCGCTTTCGCCGGAAGACGTCTTATAACATCGCGGGCGAGTCCAACAGGAGGAAACGGATGTTTCGTTCAACCTTTGTCACGACCGCGGCGGTCGCGGCATGCCTCGGCGCCGGGTCGCTGCAATCGACAGCCCATGCCCAGCCGGTCACGGGTCTTGCGCCGCATCGTGCCGTCTACGATCTCCAGCTCAAGGACGCCTCCGAACGGTCCGGCATCGCCGGCATGTACGGCCGCATGGTCTATGAATTCAACGGCAGCCCCTGCGAAGGCTACACCGTCAGTTTCCGCTTCGTCACCCAGATCAACACCGGCGAGGAAACGCGCCTGACGGACCAGCAGACGACGACCTACGAGGACCTGAAGAACGGCAGCTTCCGATTCCTCACGCGCTCCTTCACCGACGAGAAACTCGACAAGGAGGTTCGGGGATCGGCGCGCGACGAGGAAGAGGGCGTCAGCGTTGATCTGACGGCGCCCGATGCGCGGCAGGTGGACCTCGCCGAAAGCCAGTTTCCGACCGAGCACATGCTGCATGTGATCGAGAATGCCAAGAAGGGCGAGCGCTTCTTCGAGGCACGCGTCTTCGACGGGTCTGATTCCGGCGACAAGACGCTGTTGACGACGACGGTGCTCGGCAAGCGCGAAATGCCTGAAGCCGGCGACATCGACGTCGACAAGGCCGGAATTCTCTCGAAGGAGGGTTTCTGGCCGATCAGCATCGCCTATTACAACGACACGGCGGAAGGCGATGCGCTGCCGGTCTATCGCATGTCCTTCAAGCTCTACGAAAACGGCATCACGCGCGATCTCACCATGGATTACGGCGAGTTCGTGCTGTCGGGACGGCTCGCCAACCTGGAGATGTTCAAGGTCGAAGAGTGCAAGTGATGCGGCTTTTGCGGCCACGCGCCGCTCTCTGGCGTCGTTTTATGCCGTTCCGCGCTTGATTTTGCGGGCAAGTGCGGTTAAGGCCAGCGCATTCCACACGTAAGGCATGGGGTTGTCCGGGAGAAATCCGGGCGGTTCCGCCGGTGGCAGGTCCGATGGGCCTGCTGTTCGCCTTGCGGAGGTTCAACCGGAAAAGGAGAAAAAGGCATGGCATTGCCTGATTTCAGCATGCGCCAGCTTCTGGAAGCTGGTGTTCACTTCGGCCACCAGACCCACCGCTGGAACCCGAAGATGAAGCCGTACATCTTCGGCGACCGCAGCAACGTTCATATCATCGACCTCGCACAGACCGTTCCGATGCTGTCGCGCGCGCTTCAGATCGTCAGCGACACCGTCGCCGGCGGCGGCCGCGTTCTCTTCGTCGGCACGAAGCGCCAGGCATCCGAGATCATCGCTGACGCCGCAAAGCGTTCGGCCCAGTATTATGTCAACGCCCGCTGGCTCGGCGGCATGCTGACCAACTGGAAGACGATCTCCAACTCGATCCAGCGCCTGCGCAAGGTCGACGAGATCCTCGCCTCGGAACATTCGGGCTTCACCAAGAAGGAACGCCTGAACCTCGAGCGCGAACGCGAGAAGCTTGAAAAGGCCCTCGGCGGTATCCGCGACATGGGCGGCACGCCGGACCTGATGTTCATCATCGACACCAACAAGGAGTCGATCGCGATCCAGGAAGCCAAGCGTCTCGGCATCCCGGTCGTCGCCATCATCGATTCGAACTGCGACCCGGACCAGATCGACTATCCGATCCCGGGCAACGACGATGCATCGCGCGCCATCGCGCTCTACTGCGACCTGATCGCCCGCGCCGCCATCGACGGCATCGCGCGCCAGCAGGGCGCATCGGGCCGCGATCTCGGTGCATCGGCCGAAGCGCCGATCGAACCGGCGCTCGCCGAGGCCGCTGCCGAAGCCTGATCGGGCAGGGGTGCGGGGTAAACCCGCACCGACCCCGCAAGATCGTCAGGACAAGGCCGTTCTGCCCGGAAGGTCGAACGGCCTTGTGCTTTATCGGAATGTCGGTGCGTCCGCGTGGCCGGCGACCGTGATGACCCGTTCATCACATTGTTACATTCAGGGTACATTCCCTGCCGAAAACCGGGGGCGGCGCCGGATCGTACCGGCCGCAAGCCCCTTAGAACCCGCGAAGAGGCGAGACGATGGAAATTACTGCAGCAATGGTGAAGGAACTGCGCGAGAAGAGCGGCGCAGGCATGATGGATTGCAAGAAGGCACTGGCCGAGACCGGCGGCGACATGGAAGCGGCCATCGACTGGCTGCGCGCCAAGGGCATCGCCAAGGCCGACAAGAAGTCCGGCCGCACTGCCGCTGAAGGCCTGATCGGCATCGTTGCCGACGGCGTCAAGGCCGTCGCCGTCGAGATCAATTCCGAAACCGACTTCGTCGCCCGCAACGAGGCCTTCCAGGAACTCGTCCGCGGCATCGCAAACGTCGCCATCGGCACCGACGGCACCGTCGAGGCCGTTGCTGCCGCGACCTATCCGGCGACCGGCAAGTCCGTCGACGAGACCATCAAGGACGCGATCGCGACGATCGGCGAGAACATGACGCTGCGCCGCTCCGCCCTGCTGAAGGTCGAGGAAGGCGTTGTCGCGACCTACATCCACAACGCAGCCGGCGAAGGCGTCGGCAAGCTCGGCGTTCTGGTGGCGCTGAAGTCGGCAGGCGACATCGCCGTGCTGAACTCCATCGGCCGTCAGGTCGCTATGCATGTTGCCGCGACGAACCCGCTGGCAATCCGTGCAGAAGAAGTCGACCCGGCCGTCGCCGAGCGCGAGCGCAACGTCTTCATCGAGCAGTCGCGCGCCTCCGGCAAGCCGGATAACATCATCGAGAAGATGGTGGATGGCCGCATGCGCAAGTTCTTCGAGGAAGTCGCCCTTCTCTCGCAGGCCTTCGTCATCAACCCGGATGTCACCGTCGGCCAGGCCGTCAAGGACGCCGAGAAGGAAGCCGGCGCGTCGATCGAAGTCGTCGGCATGGTCCGCCTGCTGCTCGGCGAGGGCGTCGAGAAGGAAGAGTCCGATTTCGCGGCTGAAGTAGCAGCCGTCGCCAAGGGCTGATTTTCTTAACCCGGTTTGGGAAAACAAAGGGGCATCGCGTGACAACGCGGTGCCCTTCGTGTATCCGGCTGACGGCGAGGCCTGCCGTCCGGTGGCCTCAACGGATCCGCGCGCGTCTGCGCACCCGATCCACCCCGCCGAATGCCCGGTTCACAGTTCAGGAGCGAGAATGTCCGCCAAGCCCCGCTATAAACGTGTCCTGCTGAAAGCCTCCGGCGAAGCGTTGATGGGCTCGCAGGGCTTCGGCATCGATGTCGCGGTCGCCGACCGCATCGCCTCCGACATCGCCGAAGCACGCGCACTCGGTGTCGAGGTCGGTGTCGTCGTCGGCGGCGGCAACATCTTCCGCGGCGTGGCCGTCGCCTCCAAGGGCGGCGACCGGGTGACCGGCGACCACATGGGCATGCTGGCGACCGTCATCAACGCGCTGGCGCTTGCCACCTCGCTGCGCAAGCTCAACATCGACACGGTCGTGCTTTCGGCAATCGCCATGCCCGAGATCTGCGAGAGCTTCTCGCAGCGCGCGACGCTCTACCACCTGTCGCTCGGCCGCGTCGTGATCTTCGCCGGCGGCACCGGCAATCCCTTCTTCACCACCGATTCCGCCGCAGCGCTGCGCGCTGCCGAAATGGGCGCGGAGGCGATCTTCAAGGGCACCCAGGTCGACGGCATCTATTCGGCCGATCCGAAGAAGGTGCCCGATGCAACGCGTTTCGACCGCCTGACCCACAGCGAAGTGCTCGAAAAGGGCCTCGCGGTGATGGATGTCGCGGCCGTCGCGCTGGCGCGCGAAAATTCCATTCCGATCATCGTCTTCTCGATCCATGAAAAGGGCGGATTTGCCGAAATATTGACCGGTGGCGGACGCGGGACCATCGTAACCGACAATTGATTCCAAGACGGCCGCGCCTTTTTATGGGGGCGATGGCCGCGACAAGCTGGCAACGGGAGTTTGAACCATGAGCGAAGGTGTGGACCTGACGGAACTGAAGCGGCGCATGGACGGCGCGGTCAACGCATTCAAGAGCGATATCGCATCGCTGCGCACGGGGCGGGCATCGGCAAACGTGCTCGATCCGGTGCAGGTCGAGGCCTATGGATCGCGGGTGCCGCTGAACCAGGTTGCCAACATCACCGTTCCCGAGCCGCGCATGCTGTCGGTATCCGTCTGGGACAAGCAGATGGTCGGCGCCGTCGAGCGCGGCATTCGCGAATCGAACCTCGGTCTGAACCCCATCATCGACGGCCAGAACCTGCGCATCCCGCTGCCGGAGCTCAACGAGGAGCGCCGCAAGTCGCTCGTCAAGGTCGCGCACGACTATGCCGAAAAGGGCAAGGTGGCGATTCGCCATGTGCGCCGCGACGGCATGGACGGCCTGAAAAAAGCCGAGAAGGACGGGGATATCGGCCAGGACGAGAGCCGGACCCTGTCCGATCGGGTGCAAAAGATGACCGACGAGATGATTTCCGAAGTCGACCGCTTGCTTGGCGACAAGGAAAAGGAAATCATGCAGGTCTGAACACGGACCTCGTCTTTTCCTCTCCTTTTTCCGGACCGTCCATGTCGAAGAACCCGTCCAGCAATATTCCGGCTCATGTCGCCATCATCATGGACGGCAACGGCCGCTGGGCAAACAGGCGCGGCCTGCCGCGCAGCATGGGCCACCGCAAGGGCGTGGAGGCCGTGCGCGAGGCCGTGCGAACGGCCGGCGAGGCCGGCGTGCGCTACCTGACGCTCTTCGCCTTTTCCTCGGAGAACTGGAACCGGCCCGAAAGCGAGGTCTCCGACCTCATGGGCCTGCTCAAGACCTTCGTCCGGCGCGATCTCGAGACGCTCCATGCCGAAAACGTGCGCATCCGGGTGATCGGCGACCGCGCCAACCTGCGCAGCGACATCCTGCCGCTCCTACTCGAGGCGGAGGAGAAGACGCGGGCGAACACGGCGATCACCCTTGTCATCGCCTTCAACTACGGCGCCCGCGACGAACTGGCGCGCGCGATGCGGGCGATTGCCGGCGACGTTGCGGCCGGCAATCTTCACCCCGCCGACGTGACGCCGGAGCGCATCAGCGCCCGGCTCGATACCGCCGGCATTCCCGATCCTGACCTGATCATCCGCACCAGCGGGGAGGAGAGGCTGTCGAACTTCCTGCTCTGGCAGGCCGCCTATGCCGAACTGATGTTCGTGCCCGAGCTCTGGCCCGATTTCTCCCGCGAAACCTTCCTCGCCGCGCTCGACCGCTATGCGGCGCGCGAGCGGCGCTTCGGCGGCGTTGCACCGCCGACATTGGCGGTCGGCTCCTGATGCGCGGCGAACTCGGCCTGCGCATCCTCTCGGCGATCGTACTCGCCGCAATCGTGCTGTCGGCCACCTGGCTGGGCGGCATCGTCTTCCGGTTCGTCGCTGTGGCGATCGCCCTTCTCGTCTACTATGAATGGTCGACCATGACGCGGCTTGCCGAGGCTGACTTTCGCGCCAATGCGCTCGGCTGGCTCGCGGTCGCGATCGTCGGCGGGCTGGTGCTTCTCGGCGACCTCGAATCGGCCTTCGTCACGCTTGGCGTCGCCGCCCTTGTCGCCCTCGTCTATGTCGCGGTCGTCAGGTCCGGCGGCTGGCTTGCCGGCGGCATCGTCTATGCCGGGCTGACGGGCCTGTCGCTCGCCGCCATCCGCGGTGCCGACACGAGCGGGCTGATCGCCATGCTCTTCGTCTTCGCCGTGGTCTGGGCGACGGATATTCTCGCCTATTTCGTCGGCCGCGCCATCGGCGGACCGAAGCTTGCGCCGCGAATCTCGCCCGGCAAGACCTGGTCGGGCGCCATCGGCGGCACGATTTCCGCTGTCGTCGCCGGAATGGCGGTCTATCTCGTCTATTTCCCGATGAAGACGCTGTGGGTTCCCGCCATCGCGCTCGTTCTCTCGGTTTTCAGCCAGGTCGGCGACCTCTTCGAATCCTTCATCAAGCGCCGTTTCGGCGTCAAGGATTCCAGCCACCTGATTCCCGGCCACGGCGGCGTGATGGACCGGGTCGACGGCCTTGTTTTTGCCTGCTTCGCCGCGTTCCTCATGGGGTTGGCCTACGCGCTCTTCACCGGTAGAACGGTCGTCTCGACGGCCGCATTCCTGCTTGGCCTCTGACGCCGCCAATCGACAAAGGGTCGAACCATGGACATGCTGCTTCAAACCGGCGCCTTTCTGACCGGCTATATCGTTCCCTTCCTGATCGTCCTGACGTTGATCGTCTTCGTGCACGAGATGGGGCACTATCTCGCCGGACGCTGGTCCGGCATCGGCGTCACGGCCTTCTCCGTCGGTTTCGGCCCCGAGCTCGCGGGCTTCACCGACAGGCATGGAACGCGCTGGAAGCTCTCCGCCATCCCGCTCGGTGGCTATGTGAAATTCTACGGCGACGAGGACGCCGCATCGACACCGGATTACAAGTCCTTCGACGCGCTTCCCGAAGCGGAGCGCCAAAGGACGTTTCTCGGTGCGGCGCTCTGGAAGCGCGCGGTCACGGTGGCAGCCGGGCCGATCGCCAATTTCATCCTCGCCATCGCCATCTTCGCCGTGATGTTCTCGATTTACGGCCGGCAGATCGCCGACCCGGTGGTCGCCGAAGTGCGCGAGGGCAGTGCCGCCGCCGCCGCCGGCGTGCTGCCAGGCGACCTGCTCGTTTCGCTCGACGGCAATCCCGTCGTGACCTTCGACGACGTGCGGCGCTATGTCAGCGTCCGGCCGGAAATGTCGATCGTCGTCAAGGTCCGGCGCGACGGCCGCGACATCGACCTGCCGATGGTGCCGCAGCGCACCGAGATCACCGACCAGTTCGGCAACAAGATGGAACTCGGAATCATCGGCATCGTCACCAATCAGGAGGCGGGCAATTTCCGCACCGTCGAGTACGGCCCCGTCGAGGCTCTCGGCCAGGGCGTGCAGCAGAGCTGGCACATCGTCACGGGCACCTTCGACTATCTGTCGAACCTCGTGACGGGCCGGATGAAGGCCGACCAGCTCGGCGGCCCGATCCGCGTGGCGCAGGCCTCCGGCCAGATGGCGACGCTCGGTGTTGCCGCCGTGCTTCAGCTTGCCGCGGTCCTCTCTGTTTCCATTGGACTTTTGAACCTGATGCCGGTCCCGGTACTTGATGGCGGCCACCTGATGTTTTATGCGGTGGAGGCTATCCGGGGAAAGCCGGTCGGCGCGGGGGCGCAGGAGATCGCGTTTCGCATCGGAATGGTGCTTGTCCTGATGCTGATGGTGTTTGCGACCTGGAACGACATATCGATGCTGATCGGCTGACACGCCGGCGGCGGGACAAAACAGGGGACGTCATGACGCGCGCGGCGCCCGGCCGCTAAGGGTCTGTTTACTCTATTTGAACTGCGTAGTGACCATTGGGCCACGGTTTGAATCGAAGTAAACAGAAATTAACGGGCGCGCTTGCTTGTATGGCAAAAGCGGTTAAAACGGCAAACGTGGACCGGAGTCGGGGCGCGAGTTCGCTGCGGGACTTTGAAACAAAGGTAAGTTGTGAAATGAAAGCTGGTTCAAGATTGTTGAACGCCGTGTCGGCCGTTGCACTGTCCGCGAGTATGGTGGTGACGGGCGGCTCGGTCGCCACGATCTTCACGGCGACCTCCGCCGAAGCTGCCGTCATCCGGCGCGTCGAGGTTCGCGGTGCAGATCGGGTCAGTGCCGACACGGTGCGCGCCAACGTCACGATCGTTCCGGGCAAGTCATTCACCAATGCGGATATCGATGCATCGGTGCGCCGCCTCTTTGCGACCGGCTATTTCTCCGACGTGCGCATCAGCGTCTCCGGCGGCTCGCTCGTCGTCGTCGTTTCCGAGAACCAGCTGATCAACCAGGTCGTCTTCAACGGCAACCGCAAGATCAAGGACGACAAGCTGCGCGGCGTCGTGCGCTCGCAGTCGCTCGGCCCCTACAGCGAAACGGCCGTCGAGTCCGACATCCAGGCCATCCGCGACGCCTATGCCGCGATCGGCCGCAGCGATGCCACCGTCACGACGCAGATCGTGCCGGTCGGTGACGGCCGCGTGAACCTTGCCTTCGTCGTCAACGAGGGCGACCGCACCAAGATCACCCAGATCAACTTCGCCGGCAATCAGGCCTACGGCGATTCCCGTCTCCAGTCGGTGATCAACACCAAGGAATCGGGTCTCTTTTCCTTCCTGACCCGCAAAGATGTTTATAGCGAGGCGAAGCTGCGCGCCGACGAGGAAGCGCTCCGCCAGTTCTACTTCAACAACGGTTATGCCGACTTCCAGATCATCTCGTCGGAGGCTGTTCTCGACGAGAGCACCAACGAATATGTCCTGACCTTCACGGTCGAGGAAGGCGAGCGCTACACGTTTGGCGAAATCAACGTCGAGTCGACGGTTGACGGTGTCGATGCGGAAGAGCTGCGCGGACTGCTGGAATCGCGTGCGGGCCGGACCTACAGCGCCCGCGACGTGCAGGACTCCATGTCCGAAATCTCGAAGCGCGTCGCCGCTCGCGGCTATCCCTTCGCCCGCGTAACGCCGCGCGGCAACCGCGACTTCGGCGGCAACACGATCGCCGTCGACTATCTGGTCGACCAGGGCGAGCGCGCCTATGTCGAGCGCATCGAAATCCGCGGCAACACCCGCACGCGCGACTACGTCATCCGCCGCGAGTTCGACATTTCCGAAGGCGACGCCTTCAACCAGGAAGTCATCACCCGGGCCAAGAAGCGGCTCGAGGC
>CAMPIK010000016.1 GCA_946886325.1 uncultured Shinella sp. | reverse complement strand
GCCTCGATCAGGCTGCCGACGGTGCGCAGGAACGGATTGCGCGAGACTTCCAGAAGGCAGAGGTGGAACTTCAGGTCGGCGACGGCGAACGTCTCGGCCGTATGTTCCGGATCGCCCATGGCGACGGCAAGCCGCATCATCTGGCTGATGTCGGCATCGGTCGCATGGCGCGCGGCGAGTGCTGCCGCATGCGGTTCGAAGGCGAGCCGGACCTCGCTCAGGTCGAGCAGGAATTCCTGGCTGACGCCGACCGCGAAATACCAGGTCAGGATGTCGCCGTCGAAGAGGTTCCATTGCGTCTTCGGGGTGACGCGCGTGCCGATGCGCGCGCGCGGCACGATCAGGCCCTTGGCGGCCAGCGTCTTCATCGCCTCCCGCAGCACGGTGCGCGAGACCTTGAAACGCTGCGCCAGTTCCGCGTCGCCCGGCAGGATCGCACCGATCGGGAAATCGCCGGCGATGATCGCCTTGCCGAGTTCGTTGACCACCTGCGCGTGACTTGTCCGCGTGCTGGCGCCGGTGATGACGGTTTCGAGCAGGCCCTTGCGCAAACGTTCCCCTTCCCTCAGGCGTATCGCCTGCCATTTTCCGAGAGATAGAGCAGGCCCTTCTGCATCAGGATGAAACCGAAGAGCAGAAGGCCGATCACTATCTTTGTCCACCAACTGGAAAGCGTGCCGTCGAAGGTGATGTAGGTCTGGATCAATCCCTGGATCAGGATACCGACCAGCGTGCCTGCGACGAACCCGGATCCTCCGGTCAGCAATGTTCCCCCGATGACGACCGCGGCGATGGCGTCGAGTTCGACGCCGACGGCCGCGAGCGAATAACCGGCGGACGTATATAAGGAAAAGACGATTCCGGAAAGCCCGGCCAGGAAACCCGACAGCGCGTAGATGGCGATCGTCGTGCGGGCGACCGGCACGCCCATCAGTTGCGCCGTGCCGGCACCGCCGCCGAGCGCATAGACATTGGCGCCGAACCGCGTGCGCTGGGCGATGACGATGCCGAGCGCGAAGACGACGAGCATCAGCCCGCCGATCAGCGTGATCCGCCCGCCGCCGGGCAGCTTGTAATAGAAGCTCTTCATCGTCGCGTAGAACGGATGTTTGATCGGCACGGAATCGATCGTCAGCACGAAGGCCATGCCGCGCGCGAGGAACATGCCGGCAAGCGTGACGATGAAGGGCGGCATTTCCAGATGGTGGATGATCGCACCCATCACCGCCCCAAAGGCCGTGGCGATGGCGAGCGCCAGGGCAAAGGCGAGCAGCGGATGGATCGAGGTGCCTTCCAGCACCACGGCAAGAAAGACGCCGGTGAAGGCGATGACCGAGCCGATCGAGAGGTCGATACCTCCAGACAGGATGACGAAGGTCATGCCGACGGCGGCGATGCCGAGAAAGGCGTTGTCGGTCAGGAGATTGCCGATCACGCGGGTCGACAGCATATTCGGATATTGCAGCACGCAGAGCGCATAGGCGGCGATGAAGATCGCGACGGTTGCGATCAGCGGCAGGTAGCGCGGGTTTCTCATGCCTTGCCCTCCTCGCGTTTCTCGATCGTGCGCGGACGGGCGAACCAGCCGAAGGCGAGTGCGGCCCGTGGCGACTGGATGACGAGGATCAGCACGATGATGCCAGCCTTGATGATGAGGTTGAACTCGGGCGGGAAGCCGGACAGCAGGATGCCGGTGTTGATCGACTGGATGATCATCGCGCCGATCAGCGAACCGGCAATGCTGAAGCGGCCCCCGAGCAGCGACGTTCCGCCGACGACCACGGCAAGGATGGCGTCGAGTTCGAGCCAGAGCCCGGCATTGTTGGCATCGGCGCCGCGGATGTCCGCCGCGGCAATCGTGCCCGCGATCGCCGCGCAAAGCCCCGATAGCACATAGGCGGCGATCAACAGCACGCCGGTCGAAACGCCGGCGAGCATGCTGGCGCGGCGATTGACGCCGAGCGCCTCGATCAGCAGGCCGAGCGCCGTGCGCCGCACCACGATTCCAACGACGAGCCCGAAGACGAGCCAGATGACGACCGGCATCGGCAGGCCGAGAAGCGAGCCGCTGCCGATGAAGATCAGGCCCGGATGATTGAAGGTCAGGATCGCCCCTTCGGTGACGAGCTGCGCGATGCCGCGGCCGGCCACCATCAGCACCAGCGTGGCGATGATCGGCTGGATGCCGAGCACGGCAACGAGAAGGCCGTTCCACAGGCCGCAGAGCAAGCCGGCGCCGAGCGTCACGAGAAGCGTATAGACAAGCCCGTTGCCGGCAGTGATGGAGGCGGCTGCCACAGCACCGCAGATCGCCATCACGGCCCCGACGGACAGGTCAATGCCCTTGGTGGCAATGACAACCGTCATGCCGATGGCGAGAAGTGCAACGGGCGCGCCGCGGTTCAGGATGTCGATCAGGCTGCCATAGAGCCGGCCATTCTGCATCTGAATGTTGAAGAAACCCGGAAAGGCGATTGATATCATGACGAGAATGATCGCCAGCGCAATGATCTGCGGCATCAGGCGGATAAGGCGTGCCCTAAGATTTGCCATCACGCCGTCTCCCGCGGATCGCTAGCCGCAATCGCCTCGACGATGCGCGAGGTGGTCACGGCGTCGCCAGTCAGTTCGGCCACATGCGCCCGGTCGCGCAGCACGATGACGCGCGAGCTGTAGGCGACGAGTTCATCGAGTTCGGAAGAAATCACGAGCAGTGACATGCCTTTCTCGCAGAGCGATTCGATCAGCCGGATGATCTCGGCATGGGCGCCGACATCGATGCCGCGCGTCGGTTCGTCGAGGATCAGAAATTCCGGATTGGTGGCAAGCCAGCGCGCAAGGATCGCCTTCTGCTGGTTGCCGCCCGACAGGAGCCGGATCGGCTTTTCCCGGTCGGTGGTGCGAATGTCGAGCGCCTTGATATACTGGTCCGCGATGCGGTCCTGTTCAGCGCGCGCAATCGGCTTTGCCCAGCCACGGCGGGCCTGAAGCGCCAGCACGATGTTTTCGCGCACCGAGAGATCGCCGACAATGCCATCCGCCTTGCGGTCTTCCGGGCAGAAACCGAAATTCTCCGCGATTGCCGCCCGCGGCGAGGCGAGCGCGACGGTGCGGCCGTCGATCTCGGCCGTGCCGCTGTCTGCGACATGGGCGCCGAAGAGGATCTCCGCCGTCTCGGTCCGGCCCGAACCGAGCAGGCCGGCAACGCCGACGACCTCCCCTGCCCTGATGTCGAGATCGAACGGATCGACGTGGCCCTTGCGGCCGAAACCCCGGAAGCGATAGCGCACGTCGCCCGCACCAGACGCAGCGGCGCTCCCATCGCCGACCTCGGACTCCAGATCGCGGCCGAGCATCATCGCGATCAGGTCGCGGCGCGGCAGGGATGCTGTATCCCGTGTGCCGACGAGGCGGCCATTGCGCAGCACGGTGATGCGGTCGGAGAGGTCGTAGACCTGCTCCAGGAAATGGGTAATGAAGACGATGCCGAGCCCGCGCGCCTTGAGGCGCCGGACGATGCGGAAGAGCATCGCGACCTCGTGCGTGTCGAGGCTTGCGGTCGGCTCGTCGAGGATCAGCACCTTGCCGGACATCGCGACCGCGCGGGCGATGGCTACCACCTGCTGGACCGCGACCGAACAGGTCGAAAGACCCGCCGTCACGTCGATCTGCAATTCGTATTCGGCAAGGAGTTCGCGCGCCAGACGGTTCATCCGGCGGGTATCGACAAGGCCGAAGCGGCGCGGCTGGCGGCCGAGGAAGAGGTTTTCGGCGACCGTCAGGTTCGGCAGCAGGTTGACCTCCTGGTAGACCGTGCCGATGCCGAGACGCTGCGCCTCGAACGTGTCGCGCGGATCGACCGCGACCCCGTCGAGCACGATCGTGCCGCCGTCGCGCCGGTAGGCGCCCGTCAGGCATTTGATGAGGGTGGATTTGCCCGCGCCGTTCTCGCCGAGAAGCGCATGAACCTCGCCGCGGCGCAGATGGAAATCGACGCCGTCGAGCGCCCTGGCGCCCGGAAAGATCTTCACGATCCCCGTCGCCGCGAGAATATGGTCGTCCTGAAGCTGCATCGTTCCGTCCCGGTCGGTTTTGCCGCGAGGTCGCAATCCGGCGCGACCTCGCGGCTCGTCGTGGCCCGGCATTCAGCTTACGCCGAGAATGCCCGTCCCGGGAGGGATCAGTAGCCGAGACCCTTCTTTTCCTCGTAGACCTTCATCGGGTCGTCGGCCTGGGTGTAGAGCTTCGATTCCGTCTGGATCCACTTCTTCGGCAGCGTGCCGTCCTTGAAGAAGGCATCCAGCGCGTCGAAGGCAGGGCCGGCCATATTCGGCGTCAGCTCGACCGTCGCGTTCGCCTCGCCGGCAGCCATCGCCTGGAAGATATCCGGCACGGCGTCGATCGAGACGACGAGGATGTCGGTACCGGGCTTCAGGCCGGCTTCCTTGATCGCCTGGATGGCGCCGACGGCCATGTCGTCATTGTGGGCATAGAGGGCGCAGATGTTCTTGCCGCCATCTTCCGCCTTCAGGAAGCTTTCCATGACTTCCTTGCCCTTGGTGCGGGTGAAGTCGCCGGTCTGGCTGCGGATGATCTTCAGGTTGTCATTGCCGGCAAGCGCGTCCTCAAAACCCTTCTTGCGGTCGATGGCCGGCGACGAACCCGTCGTGCCCTGCAGTTCGACGACGTTGCACGGCTTGCCGGCAACGGTATCCACCAGCCACTTGCCGGCGACGTTGCCTTCATGCACGAGGTCCGACGTGACGGCGGTCATGTAGAGATCGTCCGACGCATCGACGGTGCGGTCGAGCAGGATGACAGGGATTTCGGCATCCTTGGCTTCCTGCAGCACTTCGTCCCAGCCGGTGGCGACAACAGGGGCGACGAGGATGGCGTCAACGCCCTGCGCGATGAACGAGCGCAGCGCCTTGATCTGGTTTTCCTGCTTCTGCTGGGCATCGGCGAATTTCAGGTCGATGCCGCGCTCTTCGGCCTGCTGCTTGGTGAGCGTCGTCTCGGCGGCGCGCCAGCCGGATTCCGAGCCGATCTGCGAAAAGCCGATGGTTCTGTCGGCGGCATGAGCGCTCGTGAAAACGGAAGCGGCCAAAATCGTGGCACTCGCAAGTGCGGTCTTGATGTTCATGGTTTCCTCCCAAAGAAAGCTGCTCCTCAGCAGCAAGGAGAAAAAATCATATTGTATTACTAATGTAAACCCGGAAATTGGTACGACCAGAAAATTCCCGCCTTGACATGAAAAAGGGCACCGCGCGGGTGCCCTTTCCGAAGTCGGTTGTGGACGAGTCCGCTTATTGCGGCAGCTTGTCGTCGATGCCTTCGACGTAGAAGTTGAGGCCAGCGAGCGTGCCGTCGTCGGCAACCGCGCCCTCTGCCAGCCACTCGCTGCCGTCCTGCTTCTTGATCGGGCCGGTGAAGGGGTGAAAGTCGCCGGAGGTGATCTTCGCCTGCGTTTCCATGGCCATGGCCTTCACGTCGTCCGGCATGTTGGTATAGGGCGCCATCACGACATGGCCTTCGGCCATGCCACCCCAGGTCGCCGTCTGCGTCCAGGTGCCGTCGAGAACGGCCGTGACGCGCTCGACATAATAGGGACCCCAGTCATCGACGATCGCCGTCAGCTGCGTCTTCTCGCCGAACTTGATCATGTCGGAGGCCTGGCCGAAGGCATGGATGCCGCGTTCGGCGGCAACCTGCATCGGCGCGGTCGAGTCGGTGTGCTGGGTCAGGATATCGACGCCCTGGTCGACCAGCGCCTTGGCGGCGTCGGCTTCCTTGCCGGGGTCGAACCAGGTGTTGACCCAGATGACCTTCAGCTTGAATTCGGGGTTGATCGAGCGCGCGCCGAGCAGGAACGAGTTGATGCCCTGCACGACTTCCGGGATCGGGAAGGAGGCGATATAGCCGGCCGTTCCGGTCTTCGACATCTTCGCGGCGATCTGGCCGATGACGTAGCGTCCCTGGAAGAAGCGCGAATCATAGGTCGAGACGTTCGGGTGCTCGCGCTTGTAGCCGGTCGCATGCTCGAACTTCACGTCCGGGAACTTGGCCGCGATCTTGTTCGTCGGGTCCATGTAGCCGAAGGACGTCGTGAAGATGATGTTGCAGCCCGACCGTGCGAAACGCTCGATGGCGCGCTCGGAATCGGCACCCTCGGGCACGCTTTCGAGATAGGCGGTCTCGACCTTGTCGCCGAGTTCCTTTTCCAGATGCAGGCGGCCCTGGTCGTGCTGATAGGACCAGCCGAAGTCGCCGACCGGCCCCACATAGATGAAGCAGGCCTTGACCTTGTCCATGCCCTGGGCCGATGCGGTCGCTGCGGCCAGCAGCACGGCGCAGGATGCGCCGAGTGCGAGTAGAAGTTTCTTCATTGTCTTACCTCAAGGTTTGCAGTTGCGGTTTGTCCCGTCTTTTTTGTGCTTTCACCGCTCGGCCACGAAGGATTTTCCGAGCGATGCGGGCGTATTGATCAGCGTCGTGCGCCGATTGAGTGAAATGACAATCAGGACGACAATCGTCGCCAGATAGGGCAGCGCCGACAGTAGCTGCGAGGGTATGCCGAAGCCGAGCGCCTGTACATGCAATTGTCCGATCGAGACGGCGCCGAAGAGATAGGCACCGGCGAGCACCCGGACGGGCCGCCAGGAGGCGAAGACGACGAGCGCCAGCGCGATCCAGCCGCGGCCGGCCGTCATGTTCTCCACCCATTGCGGCGTGTAGGCGAGCGAGAGGTGGGCACCAGCCAGCCCCGCCATCGCGCCGCCGAACATCACGGCGAGGTAGCGCGTGCGAATGACATTGATGCCGAGCGCATGGGCGGAGCCATGGTTGTCGCCGATCGAGCGCAGCCGCAGGCCGGCCCGGCTCTTGAACAGGAAATGATGCACGCCGACGACGGCGATGATCGACAGATAGAAGAGCACGTCCTGGCCGAAGACGATCCGCCCGATCAGCGGAATGTCGGTCAGCACCGGAAGATCGATCGGCTGCAGCCTGACGCCCGGCACGCCGACGAAGCTTTCTCCCAGCATGCCGGACACGCCGAGGCCGAGGATCGTCAGTGCGAGGCCGGTCGCCACCTGGTTGGCGACGAGCGAGAGCGTCAGGAAGCCGAACAGCAGCGAGAATATGGCGCCGGCAAAGAGGCCGCCGAGAATGCCGAGATAGGCGGACCCCGTGAACTGCGCGGTGGCGAAGGCGCAGACGGCGCCCATGATCATCATGCCCTCGACCCCGAGGTTGAGCACGCCGGAGCGCTCGGTCACCAGTTCGCCGATCGCGGCCAGCAGCAGCGGCGTCGACGCGGTCATGATGGTGAGGATGACGGCTTCGACCATCGTCATCGGCTTGCTCCCTGGCTGTCGGCGCCGCGACCGGCAAGGATCAGCCTTATGCGGTAGTGGATCAGCGTGTCGCAGGCGAGCACGAAGAAGAGCAGCAGGCCCTGGAAGACGCGCACCACCTTGTCGGAAACGCCGATCGAGATCTGCGCCGCCTCGCCGCCGAGATAGGTGAGCGCCAGCACGATGCCGGCGGCAACGATGCCGAGCGGGTTCAGCCGCCCGAGGAAGGCGACGATGATTGCCGTAAAGCCGTAGCCGGGCGAGATGACGGGGCGAAGCTGGCCGATCGCGCCGCTCACCTCGGAAATGCCGGCAAGCCCGGCAAGCGCGCCGGAAACCAGCATGGAGAACCAGATCATGCGCCGCGCCGAAAAGCCGGCAAACCGCCCTGCCCGTTCCGACTGGCCGAGCACGGTGATCTCGAAGCCCTTCAGCGTGAAGCGCATCATGAACCAGAGCACGAGTGCCGCGACGACTGCAAAGACGATACCCCAGTTCGCCCGGCCCGATGCGGACAGCACCTCGGGCAGGATGGCATCGGCGTGGAAATTGCGGCTCTCCGGAAAATTCATGCCGCCCGGATTGCGCCAGGGGCCGCGCACCAGCCAGTCGAGGAAGAGCTGCGCCACATAGACGAGCATGAGGCTCGTCAGGATCTCGTTCGTGTTGAGCTGCGCCTTCAGGAAGGCGGGAATACCGGCATAAAGCGCCCCGCCAATCATGCCGAGAAGCAGCATCAGCGGTAGGACCAGCGGCGACTGCCATTCGTGGAAGACGACCGGCAGGATCGATCCGGCAATGGCGCCGATGATGAATTGCCCCTCGGCGCCGATGTTCCAGTTGTTGGAGCGGTAGCAGATCGACAGGCCGACGGCGATCAGGATCAGCGGCGCCGCCTTGATCGCCAGCTCATGCAGCGACCAGACTTCCGTCAGCGGCTCGATGAAGAAACTGTAGAGCGCAAAGGCCGGGTTTTTGCCGAGCAGCGCGAACATGATCGCGCCGGCGACGATCGTCAGCGCCAGCGCCACGAAGGGCGAGAGGATGGCGTAGAGCGCGGATTGCTGCGGCCGCTTTTCGAGCTCAATGCGCATGGGCGGCCTCCGCGACGGGCGCCGGACGGCCATGCATGCCGCCCATCAGCAGGCCGATGCGTTCGCGCGTCATCTCCTTCGCCGGGAAGGTCGGCGACAACCGGCCCTCGCTGATGACGGCGATCTCGGTCGCGATCTCGAAGATCTCGTCGAGGTCCTGGCTGATGACGAGCACCGCCGAGCCGCTGCGCGCAAGATCGACGAGCGCCTGCCGGATGCGGCTTGCGGCGCCTGCATCGACGCCCCAGGTCGGCTGGTTGACGACGAGCACCGCCGGCTGCCGGTCGAGCTCGCGCCCGACGATGAATTTCTGCAGGTTGCCGCCGGAGAGCGATCCCGCCGCCGGATCGTCGCCGCTCTTGCGCACGTCCATCTTCTCGGAAATCCGCCGCGCGGCCTGCTTGACCGCATCGGAGCGGATGATGCCGAGCACGCCGCCGCCGAGGAAGGCTTTGCGGTCCGACTGGCTGCGCGCCAGCACGAGGTTGTCGGAAAGCGACAGCGCCGGCACCGCGGCATGGCCGTGCCGTTCCTCCGGCACGAAACCGGCACCCATCAGGCGCCGCGCCGTGATGCCGAGCGTGCCGACGGGCTTGCCGCGTATGCCGATCGCCTCGTTGTCCGACACCGGAAATTCGCCTGAAAGCGCGTCGAAAAGCTCGCCCTGCCCGTTGCCGGCCACACCGGCGATCGCCAGCACCTCGCCGGCATGGACATCGAGCGTCACGTCCTTGAGCGAGACGGCAAAGGGGGTACGAGCCGCGGCATTCAATTTGTTCGCCGAAAGGAGAACCGCGCCCTTGGTGCTTGTGCCTTCCGTCGAGACGGCGGCGACGTCGCTGCCGACCATCATGCGGGCGAGCGAGCCGGGTGTCTCGTCGCGCGGATTGCAGGCGCCGGTGACCTTGCCGTGGCGCAGCACCGTCGCCCGGTCGCAGATCCGCTGCACCTCTTCCAGCCGGTGGCTGATATAGAGCACCGACTTGCCCTCCGCCTTCAGCTTGGCGAGCGTCTCGAACAGCCGGTCGGCCTCCTGCGGCGTCAGCACCGAGGTCGGCTCGTCGAGGATGATCAGTTCGGGTTTCTGGAGCAGCGCCCGCACGATCTCGATGCGCTGGCGCTCGCCGACCGAAAGGTCCGCGACATGCGCCTGCGGATCGAGCGGCAGGCCGTAGGCGCGCGAAAGCTCTGCCGCCTCCTCGGATATCTTGGCGATCGAGATGGAAGGGTCGAGCGACAGCGCGATGTTCTCGGCGACCGTCAGCGCCTCGAACAGCGAAAAATGCTGGAAGACCATGCCGATGCCGATGCGCCGCGCCGCAGCCGGATTGGCGATCTCGACGGGCGCGCCCTTCCACAGGATCTCGCCGGCGCTCGGCGCCAGCACGCCGAACAGCATCTTGACGAGCGTCGACTTGCCCGCGCCGTTCTCGCCGAGCAGCGCATGGATTTCACCGGGTCTGATCTCGAGATCGATGCCGTTGCAGGCCGCAAAGGACCCGAACAGCTTCGTCAGGTTGCGGACAGCCAACAGATGGCTGCCTGCGGACGCTCCAACAGCTGACACGCTGCCCCTCTTTCCGTGCGCCGGTTCCCCTGCCCGTTCCGGGTCTTTCTCAGGGAATCAGCAAAGTCGTTCCGCTCGTTTTTCTTGTTTCCAGATCCGTGTGCGCGCGTCCCGCCTCGGCCAACGGATAGGTCTGGTTGATATTGATACGCACTTTGTTGCTGCGCACAATATCAAACAGCGCATTTGCACATTCGACGAGTTCCTCGCGCTTGGCGATGTACTGGAAGAGCGTCGGGCGCGTCACATAGAGCGAGCCCTTCTGCGCCAGGATGCCGACGTTGAAGGCATCGACCGGGCCGGAGGAATTGCCGAAGGTAACCCAGAGGCCGCGCCGCTTCAGGCAGTCGAGCGATTTCGGGAACGTGTCCTTGCCGACCGAATCGTAGACGACATCGACACCCTTGCCGCCGGTGATCTCCATCACCCTTTCGACGAAATCCTCGTTGCCGTAGTCGATGACATGGTCGTAGCCATGGGCAAGCGCGAGATCGATCTTCTCGCGGCTGCCGGCCGTGCCGATCACGGTTGCGCCGAGCGCCTTCGCCCATTGCCCGGCGATCAGCCCGACGCCGCCTGCCGCGGCATGGAAGAGCAGCGTCGTTTCCGGCCCGACCTTGAAGGTCTGGTTGAGCAGATATTGCGCCGTCATGCCCTTCAGCATCATCGAGGCCGCGGTTTCGAGCGAGATGCCCTCCGGCACCTTGACGAGTTGCGACGCCGGCGCATTGCGCTCGGCGGCATAGGCGCCCTCGGCGGAGGCATAGGCGACACGGTCGCCGACGACAAGATCGGTCACGCCCTCGCCGACCGCCGTCACGGTGCCGGCGCCCTCCTTGCCCGGAATGAAGGGCAGTTCGGACTTGTAGAGGCCGGTGCGGAAATAGACGTCGATGAAATTGAGGCCGATGGCGGCCTGCCGGATCTGCACTTCGCCCGGTCCGGGTGCAGCGAGATCGACCTCTTCCTCGACGAGGACCTCCGGCCCTCCAAGCGTGCGAACCACGATCGCCTTCGTCATAAACAACTCCTCCTTACGCGTCTGCGTGGCCGAGCTTCGGAAACACCTGCAGCACGGCACCGATACAATAGAGATAGAGGCCCGTCGCGACGACGCCGACCACGACCCAGAAGGGCGTGACGAAATGCAGGAGCAGCGCATAGCCGCTCAGCACCGACCACAGGAAAAACACCGCGAGGTTTATGACCCGCAGCCGCCGCACCCGGACCGGATGCAGGAAATTGATGGGCATGAATGTCAGGAGAACGGAGACGAAGACCACGATCGAGGCCGTCATCTCGCTTGCCTGGATGATGAAGAGCGTGAAGACCACCATGTTCCAGACGACCGGGAAGCCGGAGAAGAAATATTCGTCCGTCTTCATGCCCATGTCGGCATAGTAGATGGCGCTCGAAACGACGATGGCGCCGGCCGCCACGAAGGACCAGGGCTCGCCGATCATGCCGCTCTGGTAAAGCGCGAAGGCCGGCAGCAGAACATAGGTGACGTAGTCGATGACATTGTCGAGCGTGTCTCCCGACCAGTTCGGCAGCACCTCCTTGACGCGCACCTTGCGGGCGATCGGTCCGTCGATCCCGTCGACGAGTAGCGCCAGCCCAAGCCACCAGAACATGTCGACGAATCGGTGTTCGGCGGCAGCGACAACGCCGAGAAAGGCGAGGAAGGAGCCGGATGCCGTGAGAATATGGACCGAGAAGGCGCGGATTTCGGCATAGGGTACGGGCTTGTAGTTGAAGAACTTCATCTGTCGCCGGTTCCATCCCCATTGCGGCCCGAACGGCCGGCCGGCTTTTCGCCCGCCTTATGCCGGTTTCGTCCCGATCGTTTCGGCGTAATATGCACTGATTGCCCGTGTCTACCAGCGAAAATCATGTCCGGCGGCTGCGGCTGCAAGCCTATCCGGCGGTGCTGCGCCAATTGAACCCATGGATTTTCGCCGTTCGGCGGAATAGCTTGCCGTTTCGGCACGGAAGGTCATTTCTGTGGGAAACGTCGGGACGATGGGACGAGACGCATGAAGGATTTCGACATTGCCGTGATCGGCGCCGGTCTGGCGGGCAGCCTGGCCGCCTTGCGACTGGCGGCCCTGGGCCATGGCGTGGCCCTCGTCGCACCGGCCATGCCTGGCGGCGACGGACGGACGACCGCCTTGATGGACCAGTCGATCGCCATGCTGCGCGACCTCGGACTGTGGGAAGCACTTGAGGGCCATGCGGCGCCCCTTGAGACCATGCGCATCGTCGACGGCACCGGACGGCTGCTGCGCGCGCCGCCCGTCAGCTTCCGGGCAAGCGAGGTCGGGCTGCCCGCCTTCGGCTACAACATCCCGAACGCGCCCTTCCTCGCGGAACTCGACCGCCAGGTCAGGGCGACGCCCGGCATCGAACGGATCGAAGATCGTCTTGTCTCGCTGGAACAGGCGCCCGATGCCGTGTCGCTGGTGCTCGGCGACGGGACAGGCATCCGGGCACGCCTCGTCGTCGGCGCCGACGGGCGCAAATCCGCGTTGCGCGACCTCGCCGGCATCAAGGTCAGCACATGGACCTACCCGCAGGTGGCGCTCGTCCTGAATTTTGTCCACGAGCGGCCGCACGGCAATATCTCGACCGAGTTCCACACCGAAAGCGGCCCCTTCACGCAGGTGCCGCTCCCCGGCCGCCGCTCCAGCCTTGTCTGGGTGCTGTCTCCGGCCGACGCCGAGGACAAGCGGCAACTCTCGCCCGACGCGCTCGGCCTTGCGATCGAGGCCCGCATGCAATCTCTGCTCGGCAAGGTGACGGTTGACGGGACCGTTCAGGCCTTCCCGCTTTCCGGCATGATGGCGCAGCGTTTCGGCAAGGGGCGGATCGCGCTTGTCGGCGAGGCCGCCCACGCTTTCCCCCCGATCGGCGCGCAGGGGCTCAATCTCAGCCTGCGCGACAGCGCGGCCCTCGGCGAACTTGTGGCAGCGGACACGATTCCGGCCGATATCGGCGACCGCATCGACCGCCGCCGCCGGTTCGCCGAAGGCGAGCAGCGCCAGCCCCGGCCCCATATAGCCGATATTGCCATAGGCCGCCGCAAGCC
>CAMPIK010000015.1 GCA_946886325.1 uncultured Shinella sp. | reverse complement strand
GTCGAGGGCCAGGTGCATGGCGGCATCGCCCAGGGCATCGGCCAGGCAATGCTGGAGGCCGTGCACTACGACGCCGAGAACGGCCAGCTTCTGACGGCGAGCTACATGGACTATGCCATGCCGCGCGCCGACGACCTGCCATCCTTCCAGGTGTCGCACCAGGTGACGCCCTGCCCGGGCAATCCGCTCGGCATCAAGGGCTGCGGCGAGGCGGGTGCCATCGGCTCGCCGCCGGCCCTGATGAACGCCATCACCGACGCGATCGGCAACAACGACCTCACCATGCCCGCCACGCCCCAGAAGGTCTGGGCGGCGGCGCAAGCAGCGCACTGACGGGGAAAACGGATATGTACGCAACCAACTATCACCGGGTCTCCTCCGTCGATGAGGCCGTCAAACTGAAGGGCAGCGCCGAGGACAGCAAATTCGTCTCCGGCGGCATGACGCTCATTCCGACGATGAAGCAAAGGCTCGCGGCACCGTCCGATCTCATCGATCTGCGCCATGTCGCGGATATGAAGGGCATATCGGTCTCCGGCGGCAAGGTGCGCATCGGCGCGGCGACAACCCATGCAGACGTCGCCTCGTCGGCAGAACTGAAGAGCGCCTGCCCGGCGATCTGCGACCTCGCCGCCCATATCGGCGACCCGCATGTGCGCCATATGGGCACGATCGGCGGATCGATCGCCAACAACGACCCGGCCGCCGACTATCCGGCAGCGATGCTGGCGCTGGGCGCCACGATCGTCACCAGCAAGCGGGAGATCGCTGCCGGCGATTTCTTCACCGGCATGTTCGAGACGGCGCTCGAAGACGACGAGATCGTGACTGCCGTCACCTTCGATCTGCCGGAGAAGGCGGCTTACGCCAAGTTCCGCAATCCGGCGTCGCGCTATGCAATGGCGGGCGTCTTCGTGGCGAAGACGGCTGGAGGCGCGCGTGTTGCGGTTACCGGCGCAGGCTCGAACGGCGTCTTCCGGCATGAAGGCATGGAGCAGGCGCTTTCGGGCAACTGGTCGGCGGATGCGCTTTCCGGCACCTCGGTCGATCCGTCCGGCATGCTCTCGGACCTGCACGGCAGCGCCGAATATCGGGCCAATCTCGTGAAGGTCATGGCAAAGAGAGCGGTCGCTGCCGCATGAGGATTTGCTAATTATTGACGCGGATCTGATTAAAAGGACGGTGAGAGCCGTCCTTTTTTCGTTCGGACTTGACATCGATCAAGCTGAAATGGCTTTGTCGGCGGTAAGGTAGTTTGGAATGGTTCAAAGCTCGGCGCCGATTTGCCGCAGTTTCGAACATTGCGAGCCGAACGCGTGGCGTGTAGGTCCGAAGGGGATTTCCCACCTGTGTTTTGCCGGATATCCGGTGCGGAGACTGTAATGGATTTCGAGACGTTCTTCAAAACCGAGCTGGATGGCCTGCATCAGGAAGGGCGCTATCGCGTCTTTGCCGATCTGAAGCGCCACAAGGGAGATTTCCCGCGTGCGACGCGCCATACGGCCGCCGGCGAACAGGAAGTCACCGTCTGGTGTTCCAACGACTATCTCGGCATGGGCCAGCATCCGAAGGTGACCGAGGCGATGAAACTCGCCATCGACCAGTGTGGCGCCGGTGCCGGCGGCACCCGCAACATTTCCGGCACCAACCACTACCATGTCCTGCTCGAGCGCGAACTCGCCGACCTGCACGGCAAGGAATCGGCGCTGCTCTTCACGTCCGGCTACGTGTCCAACTGGGCCGCCCTCGGCACGCTCTGTTCGAAGATCCCCGGTGTCATCGTCTTTTCGGACGCCGGGAACCACGCTTCGATGATCGAAGGCATTCGCCATTCCAAGTGCGAACGCGTCATCTGGAAGCACAACGACCTCCGGGATCTCGAAGCCAAGCTTGCAGCCGCCGACCCGCGCGCGCCGAAGATCGTCGCGTTCGAATCGGTCTATTCGATGGATGGCGATATCGCGCCGATCAAGGAGATCTGCGACATCGCCGATCGCTACGGCGCGATGACCTATCTCGATGAAGTGCACGCCGTCGGCATGTACGGCCCGCGCGGCGGCGGCATTGCCGAGCGCGAAGGCCTGATGCATCGCCTGACGGTGATCGAAGGCACGCTCGGCAAGGCCTTCGGCGTCATGGGCGGCTACATTGCCGCATCGACGGCGCTCTGCGATTTCATCCGCTCCTTTGCTTCGGGCTTCATCTTCACGACCGCCCTGCCGCCGGCGCTCGCCGCCGGGGCGCTCGCCTCGATCCAGCACCTGAAGGTGAGCCAGCAGGAACGCTTCGCCCACCAGGAACGCGTGCGCCGCCTGCGATCGCTGCTCGATCGCAACGGTATTCCGCACATGCCGAACCCGAGCCATATCGTGCCGGTCGTCGTCGGCGATGCGGCGAAGTGCAAGTGGATCTCCGACCTGCTGCTCGACAATTTCGGCATCTACGTGCAGCCGATCAATTATCCGACGGTGCCGAAGAAGACAGAGCGGCTGCGCATCACCCCGACGCCGCTGCATTCGGACGCCGATATCGACCATCTGGTCGGCGCGCTGCATTCGCTCTGGTCGCGCTGTGCGCTCGCCCGCGCCGTCGCCTGAGCCGTCCTGAATTTCGACAATGAAGACTTGGCCGCGTTATGCGGCCATTTCCTTTTGGGCGATCCTGTCGGCGGCAAGGCGCCGCGCCTCCGCGTCGGCGGCAAAGACCTCGTCCATCGTCTCGGCGGCTCCGCAGCCGCTCATCGCGTCCATGATCTCTTCCGCGATATCGGCCATTTCAAGAAAGCCGATCCGGCCGTCGACAAAGGCCTGGAAGGCCGTCTCTTCGGCTGCGTTCATCACCGCACCCTGCACGCCGCCGCGCTCCAGCGCGATACGGGCAAGGCGCAGGGCCGGAAAGCGCTCCTCGTCCGGCGCCTCGAAATCGAGGCGCGAGAGCTTGGCGAAATCGAGCCGCTCGACGTCGAGCACCGGCCGCATCGGATAGGTCAGCGCATAGCCGATCGCCGTGCGCATGTCGGGGCAGCCGAGCTGGGCAAGCACCGAGCCGTCCGTGTAGCCCACCATCGAGTGGATGATCGACTGGGGATGCACCACGACCTCGATCTGGTCGGGCCGGACGCCGAAGAGGTGCCTCGCCTCGATCATCTCCAGCGCCTTGTTGAACATCGAGGCGCTGCCGATGGAGATCTTGAGGCCCATCGACCAATTGGGATGGGCGCGGGCGATCTCGGCGGTAACGCCCGCCATTGCCTCGCGCGTCCATGTGCGGAAGGGGCCGCCGGAGGCGGTCAGCACGATGCGCTCCACGGCATGGCGTTGGTCGTCCTCCAGCGCCTGGAAGATCGCGCTGTGCTCGCTGTCCACCGGGATCAGCCGCCCGCCGCCTTTTGTGACCGCATCGACAAAAAGAGCGCCGGCGGAGACGAGGCATTCCTTGTTGGCGAGCGCGATGTCGGCGCCGCGCCGGGCTGCAGCCAGTGTCGGGGCAAGGCCCGCAGTCCCGACGATCGCGGCCATGACCCAGTCGGACTCGATTGCGGCGGCTTCGATCAGCGCGGCGCGCCCCGCGGCTGCCGTGATGCCCGTTCCCGCCAGCGCGTCCTTGAGGTCGCCGTAGCGTTCGGCGTCGGCGGTGACGGCGAGGCTTGCTCCCGTGGCGATCGCCTGCGCCGCCAGCAGCCCGACATTGCCGTTTCCGGTCACCGCGACCACGTCGAAGCGGTCGCGACCGCCGAGCTGGGCGATCACGTCGAGCGTGTTCTGGCCGATCGAACCGGTCGAACCGAGAATGGTAAGGCGGCGCTTTTTCTCTTCGCCGGGAGCCATGGGTCTCATTCCGCCATTTTCTTGTTTGTTGATGAGGCTCTACAGGCCTTTGCATCCGGCAACAAGCGCCAGGCGCAATTGTGATCGGCCGGAGCAGCTGTCGGATTGCCCGGCTTGACCTTTTTCGCCGGCGCGCCATAACGTTCGCCAAACCATCGTCGCGCTTGAGCATTCCGGCGCGACACGGCGGGAATCGATAGGAGTAGCCATCCGTGTCCCAGTCTTCCGCGCTCTTCGCGGCCTTTCTCGTCCTCGCCCTGACCGGCCATGTGCAAGCAGCCGAGGTTGACGTGCCGCAGGGGCTTTCCGGCAACTGGCGGGTCCAGGAGGTGAGCGGGGCGGAAGCGGCCGCCGCGCCGCCGACAACGCTGGAAATCCGGCCGGACGGCAGCTACGGCGGCAATGGCGGCTGCAACACCTATCGCGGCAATCTGAAGGTCGATGGCGGGGGCGGCATCGCCTTTGCGCCGGCCGCCGCGACCCGCAAGATGTGCGCCGCGGAGATCATGGATCTCGAGCAGAAATTCTTCGACGCGCTGGGTACGGTCAAGGCCTGGAAGATCGAGAACGGCATGCTGCATCTCGCCGACCAGGAGGGCAAACATGCCGTGCGGCTGGCCGCGCTCAGGACCGGCACCGACATCCTCATCCACCTGCCGGGCGACGTCGACGTGAAGCGCGAGACGATCACCTATGAATGCAAGGACGGCCGGAAGGTGCTGGCGGACTATGTCAACGCCGCTGATGTTTCGCTGGCGGTTCTGCGGATAGGCGAGGAAACCGTCGTCGCGAGCAATGTGGTGGCCGGGTCCGGCGCGCGTTATGCCGGCGGCATCTACGAATGGTGGTCCAGGGGCGACGAGGCGACCTTGCGCGACGTGCTGAAGGACGGCAACGGACCGGGCGTCGCCTGCCGCCGCTCCTGAAATAGCGTCACTGGACATCGCGAAGCGGGGAGGGGCACATGGCAACATTCAATGTCGGGCAGAAGGTCGTCTGTGTGAACGACCGCTTCAAGAATGTCTCGATCGACCAGGGCATCCGCAAGGGCCAGGTCTATACCGTGCGCTGGGTTGGCAACTATCGCCACTATGTCGATGGCGATTTCTACGGCATCAAGCTGATGGAACTCTACCGCGGCAATGACGATGGCCCGGAAGGTTATGGCGCCGCCGATATGCCCTTCCGCGCCACCCGCTTCCGCCCGCTCGTCAGCGACCGCTTTCGCGCGCTGCTGGGCATGAAGGCGCCGCAGCCGAAGGTCGAGAAGCGCGCGTCGAAAATGCCGTCCGTGAAGCCCCGTCCGAAGGTCGCCGATCCGGTGAAGGAAGACGAGACGGTTTGAGATAGCGTTCCCGCCCGGAACAGTCGCGCCTTCGGAATACGCCCTGGTCAGGAAATATTAGCCATTTGTGAAGGTCCCGCGGAACCGCAGCAATCCTGCGGAATTCTGCCGTGATCAGAGCAGGGGGAAGATCATGACCCAATGGCTTAACGAACGGTACATCTCACGCGTCGAACATCAAAAGGTCGTCGCCTACTACAAGAAGCTCGTGGTCCAGCTCCACGGAAAAGTCCGCGAGTTGCAGGCCCAGGCGGAAACGCCGGCGCAGGCCGCCCCTCCGCAATTCCGGCAGCCGCCGGCTGGCACCGATGACCGGGCGATCGAGACCGGAACGATCGGGCGCAACGGAAACGTCATCCGTGTCACGTTTGGGCGGAAGAGCGCGGATTAGGCGCTGGTCAGCAAGTTGGTAGCCCGAGACCTCTGCCGATGCCGCTGATTTGGATGGTGATCCCGCCGCGATTCGAACGCGGGACCCCCAGATTAGGAATCTGGTGCTCTATCCTGCTGAGCTACGGGACCACTGACAGAACCCTTACAAAAGCTCGCTCGCGAAGCCAAGTGCTTTTGCGGGATCGGTGCCTGTTCCCGGCGAAACAGCGCCGCAGGGGCTGGTGTGGGAATGTCCTCTCACCGGATGGATTTGGCCATCCCCTCGATCAGGAGAGAGACCCATGCGCAAGTTCATCCTATCCGCCGTCGTCGCCACCGTCGCGGCTGTTTCCTTCGCCGCTCCGTCGCAGGCCGGCGGCTTCTCGATCGGCTTCGGCTTCGGCCACGGCCATGGCTGGAAGGGTCATCACGGCGGCTACGTCACCGTCTATGACGGCTACGGCCACTGCTTCTGGAAGAAGGTCCGCCGCTACAACAAGTGGGGCCACCTGGTGATCAAGCGGGTTCGCGTCTGCCGCTGAGCAGCCTCCCGCCCATCCTTCACGAGGTCCCACCCGGCCCGGCTGACGTCCCTGCAGCCGGGCCTTTTCGTGATCCTCTCAGGCGGCCGCCGCCAGCCGCGTCTCTGCGAGCTTTACCCAGTAGCTGACACCGTGCGGAATGACCTCGTCGTTGAAATCATAGGCGGGGTGATGCAGGCCGGCCGTGTCGCCATTGCCGATGAAGACGAAGGCGCCCGGCCGTGAGAGCAGCATGTAGGAAAAGTCCTCGCCGCCCATCATCGGATCGATCGCCGGTTCGACATTGCCCGCGCCGGCGATCTCGCTCGCCGTGTCGATCGCGAAGGCGGTTTCCCGCGCATGGTTGACCGTCACCGGGTAGTTGCGGTGATAGCCGACGGTGATCCTGGCGCCTGTCGCCGTTGAAAGTCCGTCGCAGATCTGCCGCATCCGGATCTCGGCCTCGTCGCGCATCGCGTTGCTGAGCGTGCGCACCGTGCCGGCGAGCTGCGCCTGTTCCGGGATGACGTTGTGGGCGAAGCCGGCATTGAACTTGGTGACGGAGACGACCAGCGAGGCGATGGGATCGGCCGTGCGCGAGACGATGGTCTGCAGCGCGCTGACGACCTGGGAGCCTATGACGATCGGATCGACGGTCAGGTGCGGCAGGGCGGCGTGGCCGCCGCGCCCGACGATCGTGATGGTGAATTCGTCCGTCGCCGCCATGATCGGGCCGGGGCGCGTGCCGAACTGGCCGACCGGCATGCCCGGCAGGTTGTGCATGCCGTAGACCTCTTCGATCTTGAAGCGATCCATCATGCCGTCCTTCACCATTTCGTTGCCGCCGCCGCCGCCTTCTTCGGCGGGCTGGAAGATGACGGCGACATTGCCGGCGAAATTGCGCGTTTCGGCCAGATATTTGGCGGCCCCCAGCAGCATGGCGGTGTGGCCGTCATGGCCGCAGGCGTGCATCTTGCCCGGCTGCGTCGAGGCCCAGGCCTTGCCGCTTGCCTCGGTGATCGGCAGTGCGTCCATGTCGGCGCGCAGGCCCACCGTGCGGCCGGGGCCGCGCCCGCGAATGAGGCCGACGACGCCGCTTCGCCCGATGCCGGTCACGACTTCATCGACGCCGAAGCTGCGCAGCTTCTCCGCCACGAAGGCGGCCGTCTTGTCGACGGCGAAGAGGATCTCCGGTTCGCGATGGAGCTGGCGGCGCCACCCTGTGATTTCATCCTGGAGTTCGGCCGCGCGATTGAGAATGGGCATGCGGAAGGGTCCTGTTCGCTGCTTCTGCCGGAAAATTCGGCCTTGATGGGCGGGATGGCTTTGCCATCACCATGCCATATAGGCTAAATAGGGCGAAGCTTCGAGACAACCACCGATTTCCGAGGACAGGCCCTTGCAGATGACTGGACGATTCCCGCGCCGGCAGTCGGCAATCTTTGGACTGGCGGCGCTGATGGCCGCGTCCCTCTTCGCCAACACGGCCCTGGCCGATACCGGTCCGCGCATGCTGGTCGATGTGCGGTCGTTGAAGGTCATCGAGCATCGCGATGCGTTCCAGAAATGGTATCCGGCCTCGCTCACCAAGCTGATGACGGCCTATACGGTCTTCCGGGCCATCAAGAACGGCGAGGTGACGCTGGAAAGCCCTGTCGTCATGAGCAAGCATGCCGCCGCCGAGCCGCCGAGCAAGATGTATTTCAAGCCCGGCCAGGCGATGACGCTCGACAGCGCGCTGAAGATCATCCTGATCAAGTCGGCCAATGACGTGTCCGTTGCCATCGCCGAGGCGATTTCCGGCTCCGAGGATGCCTTCGTGCAGCGCATGAACCAGGAAGCCCAGCGCATCGGCATGAGTTCGTCGCGCTTCGTCAATCCGAACGGCCTTCCCGGCAAGGGGCAGTACACGACCGCGCGCGACCTCGCGGTGCTGGCGATCACGCTCAAGCGCGAATTCCCGCAATATTCGCCCTATTTCGCGCTCGAAGGTTTCACCACGGGCAAGAAGCAATATCCGAACTACAACATGCTGATCGGGCGTTTCAACGGCGCCGATGGCATGAAGACGGGCTTCATCTGCGCGTCCGGCTTCAACCAGGTGTCCTCGGCCACGCGCAACGGGCGCAGCGTCGTTTCGGTCGTGCTCGGCTCGGAAAGCCTCGGCGCGCGCGCAGACGAATCGGCCCGCATGCTGCAGTTGGGCCTGACGGCCAATGCCATGGGCGCGCCGACGCTCGGCAAGCTGCAGCCCTATGGCGAGACGCGCGACGTCGTCGCCGACGTTTCGCAGGAAATCTGCAACAAGCATGCCGCCAAGGTTCGCAGCGAAGGCCGCGACGAGGCGGGCCGCCAGAAGCTGACCTCGCCCTATATCCATGAGATGCAGCGACCCTTGAAACTCGTCTTCGCAGGTCTCATGTCCGGTGGTGCAAAACCGGTGGCCGGCAACGAGCAGGCGGCCATTGGCGATATCGCCGACGTGCCGATCCCGATCCCGCGGCCGACCTTCTGACGAGGCCTTTCATGCCGACATTCGACCGAACCGTGCCGGTCTCCGTCCTGACCGGGTTTCTCGGCGCGGGCAAGACCACGCTTCTCAACCGCATGCTGCGCGATCCGGCGCTGACGGATACGGCGGTCATCATCAACGAATTCGGCGAAGTCGGCATCGACCATCTGCTGGTGGAAAAGTCCGGCGACGGCATCATCGAGCTTTCGGACGGCTGCCTCTGCTGCACCGTGCGTGGCGAACTCGTCGATACGCTCGCCGACCTGATGGACCGCATGCAGACCGGCCGCATCCGGCCGCTGAAGCGCGTGGTCGTCGAAACGACGGGGCTCGCCGATCCGGCGCCCGTCCTGCAGGCCATCATGGGCAATCCGGTGATCGCACATTCCTACCGGCTCGACGGCGTCGTGACGGTCATCGATGCGGTCAATGGCCTGTCGACGCTCGCGAACCATGCCGAGGCCGTCAAGCAGGTCGCGGTGGCCGACCGCCTTGTCATCGCCAAGAAGACGCTTGCAGACAGCGACGCGTGGAACCGGCTCGAGGCCGAACTGGCCGCGATCAATCCGCGCGCGATCATGGTCGATGGCGACGACGTGTCTGCGGCCGGCCCCCGGCTGCTTGCTTGCGGCCTCTATGATCCGGAGACGAAGACGGCCGACGTGCGCCGCTGGCTCGCCGAGGAAGATCATCGCGACGCGCACCACCATCATCATGACGGTCACGGCCATCACGATCACGGTCATCATCACCATGCGCATGACGTGACGCGGCACGATGCGACGATCCGCTCTTTCAGCATCGTGCACGACAAGCCGATCGACCCGATGGCGCTCGACATGTTCGTTGACCTGCTGCGCTCGGCGCATGGCGAGAAGCTTCTGCGCATGAAGGCGATCGTGGCGGTTTCGAACAATCCGGACCGTCCCGTCATCCTGCACGGGGTCCAGAGCATCTTCCATCCGCCCGAGAGGCTTCCCGCCTGGCCCGATCCGTCGGACCGGCGCACGCGCATGGTGCTGATCACCAGAGACCTGCCGGAGAGCTTCGTGCGCGATCTCTTCGACGCCTTCATCGGCACGCCGCGCGTCGACCGGCCGGATCGCGCGGCGCTGGAGGACAATCCGCTGGCCGTGCCGGGGCGCTCATTCCTCTAAAGCGTGCTCCAAATAGTCGCAAACGCTTTAGTTTGGCGCGAATAGGATTGTCGCAGTCGCTTCGATAGGTTCCGTCGAAACAGAACGCATTAAGATGACGTCTGCTGTGAGAACATCAGCAGTCCAGCCTGTTTCGAGCAACGAGATCGAATGCAAACTGCTGCGGATGTAGTCCGCGGCGGTCATTGCCGGTTTTTCTCTCGAGTTGGGCTTACAACAAGGGGAAAATCAATGGCATTGGGACCACCGCTTTCGACTCTGCCCATCAGGATTGCCCAAAAGGGTTTCTACAAGGGATTCAGCATAGACGTTACAGTAACGTCGAAAGTTCTCATTGGCGCACTGATCTTGTGGGCCGTGATATTCCCGGAAGCTTCGGGACGAATCCTCAACCAGTTCAACAGTTTCATCCTCAACAACTTCGCAACCTGGTATGTCTATGTCATGGCCGGCTTCGTGCTGACCTGTCTGGTCCTGGCTCTCTGGCCCGCTGCCGGACGGCTGCGGCTGGGACACGGTGACGAGAGGCCGGAGTTCTCCAATTTCTCGTGGTTCTCGATGATGTTCGGTGCGGGCATCGGCGTCGGCATGCTGACCTGGGCGGTCGCCGAACCGATCTATCATTTCGCCAACAATCCGGATGTGATCCAGGGGCAGGCGCAGGCTGGTGCCGCAGACAATATCCACAATGCCTTCAAATGGTCCTTTCTCCATTGGGGCTTTTCGGCCTGGTCTTCCTATGCGATCACCGGGCTGGCGCTTGCCTATTTCGCGTATCGGCGCAATCTGCCGCTGACCATCCGGTCCGCGCTGACCCCGCTGTTCGGCAAGTCCCTGTCCGGCCCTCTCGGGCACATGGTCGATATCTTCGCCGTCGTGGCGACAATCCTGGGTGTCGCGCAGACCCTCGGTTTCGGGGTCGAGCAGTTCGTTGCCGGCATGCATCGCATCGGCATCGGCGACTGGATGCTCAATGCGGAAGGCAAATCGTCGACGGCCGCAATTCTCTTCGCGGTGGTCATCATCATGGCGGCCTCGACGCTGTCGGCCCTGTCGGGCGTTGGAAAGGGCATCAAATGGCTTTCCAATCTCAACATGGGCCTCAGTATCTTCCTCCTCAGCTTCCTGCTTCTGTTCGGTTCGACCTGGTTCGGTCTGACCGCGATGATCGTGGGGACCTTCGACTATATCGTCGCCCTTCCCAAGATGATCGTGACAGTCTGGAAGCCCGATGCGACCGAAGTCGGCGACAAGCTTGCCGCGTGGCAGAGCGGATGGACCGTCTTCTACTGGGCGTGGTGGGTCGCGTTCGCGCCGTTCGTCGGCCTTTTCCTGGCGCGCATTTCGAAGGGGCGGACGATCCGGGAGTTCGTGCTCGGCGCCATGATCGTTCCGGCGATCATGTGCTTCGTCTGGTTCACCTGGGCTGGCGGCACCGCGATCGACCTCGAACTGACCGGCGTTGCCGGCGGCGCGATCAACGCGGCGCCTGACGGCGGCAAGATCTTCGTCATGACGGATATCCTGCTCTCGTCCGTGTCGTTCCTCGCCTGGCCGATGGCCGTCTTGATCGTCGTTCTGCTGATGACCTATCTCGTCACCTCCGTCGACTCGGCGATCCTGATCGTCAACACGATCAACGCGGCCGGAGACGAAGGGCCGAAGGCACGCCCGCACATCATCTTCTGGGGCGTTGCTCTCGGTGGTGTTGTGGCGGCTCTGCTGCTGGTCGGGGGGCTCGACGCCATCAAGACCGCGATGGTCATCGGAGCCCTGCCATTCTCGGTGGTCATGCTTTTGATGTGCGTTGCGCTCATCAAGGCGATCTACCGCGATGGCTTGCGTGAAAGAGCCGGCATCGAGACTATCGTCCTCCCTGCCACCTGAAGCAGGCCGATCGGCTCCTCGCAGTTGGCTGCGGGGAGCCATGCACTTCAGTCCGCTAAACCAGTTTCATTTTGGCCGGACGAAGCAGTGTCTCTCGCTTAAATCTGCGGCAGAGGACCGTCAGGAGTTGCCGTCCGGAATCACCAGGTCATCACCCGCTCCTTTGCGGATGAGGAACCGGTGGAACCCGTCTGCCGCTTCCGTCGCCTCCAGCAGGTGTCCGTGCTCGCGGCAGAAATGCGGGATGTCGATGACGGCGAGGGGGTCTGTGGTTTCGACCCAGAGGGCGGCACCGGCGACCATGCCGTCGAGCCTGCGTTTTGCCTTCAGGACGGGCAGGGGGCATTTCAGCCCCTTGAGATCATAGAGTTCCGCCGCGTCGTCCTTCGCCGACGAAGCGCTCATTTCTCCCAGAACTTCCAGAAGGGCTTTTCGTCGGCTGCCGGCGTCTGGACGGCTGTCGCAGCATCCTGTCCGGGTTCGGTCGTCGCAGCGTTGTCTGCTGTCTGGGCGGTGTGTGCGGTTGTCGCCTGCTGTTCGGTCTCGGCCTCTGGCCGGGAGTCCGCCGGCGCCGTGACGGCACCCTCGACCGCGGCGTCTTCGGTCGGAACAGCTGCCTGCTGTGGCGTTTTTTCCTTCAGCCAGCGCTGCCAGAAGGGCATGCGGCCCGAATCGTCTTGAAGCGAGGCAATGCCGGGGTTTTCCTCCGGCACGGGCACGCCGCCGATCGTCTTGATCTCGGCCTTGGCGGCCGCGACGTCCTCGGCAAGCTTGGCGAGTTCGGCCGCCTTGCGGTCTTCCTCGGCCTTCTTCGCCCGCTCGGCCATCTCGATCTTGCGCTGCGCCTCCTGTTCGGCGCGCTTCTTGGCCGCCTCGATCTCGCGCAACGTGGTCAGCTTGCCGGCTTCCAGCGACGTGCCGGTCGGCGCATAGGCGAGTTCGCGGCCCTTGCGCTGGTCGGCGACAACAGCCTTGCGCTGGGCTTCCGACGGCTCGATCCAGACGGTGCCCTTGTACTTGCGCATCGCCTTTTCGAGAGCGGCGTCATAGGACTTGTTGTAGCCGGCAAGCGCCACTTCGAGCGCCTGCGGCGTCGTCATGGCCGGGCAGGCACCGGTCGGCGACAGCGTCCCGCCTTCCGCCACCTTGTTGAAGACGTATTTCTTCTCGCAGACGGCGACTTCCGGCGGGCGCTTCGTCACGTGGAAATTGTCGTAGCCGACCTTCAGCATCTTCCAGAATTCGATGTGCGGATTGTCGCGGTGGCGCGCCATGTTCTCCGCGGTCATCCGGAAGGGGAAGGCCTGCAACTGGACGCTCTTCTGCCCGCCGCGGAACGAATCGCGGGCGAAGGCGAAGATTTCCAGCATCTGCTCGTCGGTCATCGAGTAGCAGCCGGCGGACGAGCAGGCGCCATGGATCATCAGATGGCTGCCGGAATGGCCGTTCGCCCGGTCATACTGGTTGGGATAGCCCGTGTTGATGGCGAGGTAATATTTGGAGTTCGGATTGAGCTGGTGCGGGAAGAGCGGATAGAAACCCTCCGGCGCCTGCCGGTCGCCTTCCTTCATCTTCGGGCCGAGCTTGCCCGACCAGGCGCAGATCTTGTAGCTCTTCACCAGTTGGAAGCGGTCGCAGCGATCCGCCTTCCAGACTTCGAGCGTGCCCTCTTCCTTGAAGATGCGGATCATCAAGGGTGCCTGGCGGTCGATGTTGAGCGAGGCCATGCGCGAGATCACGTTGCCCGAGAGCTGATACTCGACCTTGTTGGAAACCTTCTTGACATTGATGTTGCTGTCCACGCTGTCGAGCGTGTCATTGGTGCATCCGGCCACAATCGCCAGAAGAGAAACAGCAGCAAGAACTTTGAAGCGCATTACACAGGTCCGAATATGTGAATCAGGCGGCAACGGCATGCGGCACGGTGTGCGCGATGTCCTAGCCGATTTGTCCTTCAGGAGTATTACCGGATAGTCTTTCGCGAGGCTCGTGGCTGTCAAGGGACGACAACACGAGGAATATGGCCAAGATTTGGCCATATTCGCATTTGCACAAAATCATCCGTCGCCTCAGAGCTGGCGACCGATGTTCAGATAGCGCTGGCGGCGGTCCTTGCGAAGCTGGTCGCCGGGCTTTGCGCCGAGGTCCTTCAACGCACCGGCGATGACATCGCCGGTCGCCCCGATGACGC
The DNA here is from genome assembly GCA_946886325.1 of uncultured Shinella sp. Next base: position 391 of record CAMPIK010000015.1, on the reverse strand, counting down.
TTTCGGGGTCGCGATGCGCGCCGCCGACAGGCTCGGGGATGATGCCGTCGATGATGCCGAAGGTCTTCAGGTCCTCGGCCGTGATCTTCATGTTGCTCGCCGCTTCCTTGGCGCGCGTCGAATCGCGCCAGAGGATCGAGGCCGCACCTTCCGGCGAGATCACGCTGTAGATCGCGTGTTCCAGCATGTAGACGCGGTCGCCGGTGGCAATGGCGATGGCGCCGCCCGAGCCGCCTTCGCCGAGCACGACGGACACGATCGGAACCTTGATGTTGAGACACATTTCGGTCGACCGCGCGATCGCCTCGGCCTGGCCGCGTTCTTCGGCGCCGATGCCGGGATAAGCGCCGGCCGTATCGATCAGCGTGATGACCGGCAGGCCGAACCGGTC
>CAMPIK010000014.1 GCA_946886325.1 uncultured Shinella sp. | reverse complement strand
ACGGCGACAACAGGGCCGCCGGGAACGATCCACATCAAACTCTGCACGGAGCATCGTCAGCCCCGCGTCAAGCGACAATACGAGGCAGACGGTCGGCGGGCGGCTCCGGAAGGATCGCACGCCTGCGCCGCAAGACGGACGAACCGAGACCTACTGCGCCTCGGTCTCGCTCGCCTCCTTGGCGGCCTCGGCGGCCTTCTCGGCCTCCAGCTTCCGCCAGCGCCTGACATTGTCGTTGTGGTCGTCGAGCGTCGTCGCAAAGGCATGGCCGCCCGTGCCGTCGGCGACGAAGTAGAGGTCCTCCGTGCGCGACGGATTGGCGACGGCCTCAAGCGCCGCGCGGCCGGGATTGGCGATCGGGGTCGGCGGCAGGCCCTTGATGACATAGGTGTTGTAGGGCGTTTCCTTGTCCAGGTCCGACTGGAAGATAGGGCGATCCGCCGGCTTACCGTCACCGCCGAAGATGCCGTAGATGATCGTCGGGTCAGACTGCAGACGCATGCCCTTCTCGAGCCGGTTGATGAAGACGGACGCCACCCGCGGCCGCTCGTCGGCGCGCCCCGTTTCCTTCTCGACGATCGAGGCGAGCGTCACCAGTTCCTCGGGCGTGGCGATCGGCAGGTCGTCGTCCCGCTTCTCCCAGATCTGCTGCACCAGCGTCTTTTGCGCCTTCAGCATCTGCTGGAGGATATCGGCGCGCTTGGTGCCGCGCGAGAACTTGTAGGTGTCGGGCATCAGCGTGCCCTCGGCCGGCAGATCGCTGGGCAGGTCCCCTTCGAGCACCGGATCATCAGAAAGCCGGCGCATGACCTGCTTGACCGTCAGCCCTTCGGGAACCGACACGCTGTAAAGGATGGACTTGCCGGATTTCAGCAGTTCCATGACGTCGCGCATCGAGGCATTCGCCTTGATCTCGTATTCGCCGGCCTTCAGCGTCTGGTCCTCGAGATAGACTTTCGACAGCACCCGGAACACGCGGCTGTCGGTAACGATCTCGTTGCGCTCCAGATTGGCGGCGATCTCGTTGAGGCCGGCGCCGTTGCGCACGATGAAATTGGTGTTGGCGGTCAATGGACCGGGCGATTCGTAGCTGTCGATCGCATAGTAGAAGACGGCGGCCGCAGCGATGGTGATGAAGACGATCGCCGTCATCACGAAATTGAGGAAAATCACGAGCTGGCTGCGGGCCTTGCTGGAACGGCGCGGCGGCTGCGGAACCCGCTCGGGACGCAGCGCCTCATTGGCGGATTTCGGGATGATCGGTCCCTTGCTCACGGCCTCTCCTCGGCCAAACGTATTTCCACCGGTGTCGTTCGTGTCGCTCACGGGCAATTCTCTCCTCGGACGTCGCATCGCCTCTAGAGCGGAGCAATGCGGCAAAAAACAGGATTGTGGCCGCGCCCTGACGGGACCACCTTGTCACGCGCCGACCGCCCCCATGGAGCGGCCGGGAAACTATATCATAAAGCCCTTATGCGTAACGGCGAAGAACGAGCGAGGCGTTCGTACCGCCAAAACCGAAGGAATTGGACAGGGCCACGTTGATCTCGCGCTCGCGCGCGACATGCGGCACGAGGTCGATCGCGGTCTCGACATCGGGATTGTCGAGATTGAGCGTCGGCGGGGCGACGTTGTCGCGGATGGCGAGCGCCGAAAAGATCGCTTCGACAGCACCCGCAGCACCCAGCAGATGGCCGATCGCCGACTTGGTCGACGACATCGAGACATGCGCCGCATTGTTGCCGACGAGGCGCTCGACCGCGCCGAGCTCGATCGTGTCGGCCATGGTCGAGGTGCCGTGGGCATTGATATAGTCGATGTCGCCTGCCGACAGGCCGGCGCGCTTCAGCGCCATCTGCATGCAGCGATAGGCGCCGTCGCCGTCTTCCGAAGGTGCCGTGATGTGGTAGGCGTCGCCGGAGAGGCCGTAGCCGACGACCTCGGCATAGATCTTCGCGCCGCGCGCCAGCGCGTGGTCGAGGTCTTCGAGCACGACGATGCCGGCGCCCTCGCCCATGACGAAACCGTCGCGGTCGCGGTCATAGGGGCGCGAGGCGCGCGTCGGGTCGTCGTTGCGCATCGTCGACAGCGCCTTGCAGGCGGAAAAGCCGGCAAGCGCCATGCGGGAAATCGGCGATTCCGTGCCGCCGGCCACCATGACGTCGGCATCGCCGAGCGCGATCAGCCGCGCCGCATCGCCGATGGCGTGCGCGCCGGTGGAACAGGCCGTGACAACAGAGTGATTGGGACCGCGCAGCTTGTGCTTGATCGAGACCTGGCCCGAGGCGAGGTTGATCAGCCGGCCGGGAATGAAGAAGGGGGAGACGCGTCGCGGACCCTTGTCGCGCAGCGTATAACCGGCCTCGACGATGCCTTCGAGGCCGCCGATGCCGGAGCCGATCAGCACGCCGGTGGCGATCTGGTCTTCGTTGGTCGTCGGATGCCAGCCGGCATCGTCGAGCGCCATGTCGGCGGCGGCCATCGCATAGATGATGAAAGAATCGACCTTGCGCTGGTCCTTCGGCTCCATCCACTGGTCGGGATTGTAGGTGCCGTCCGAACCGTCACCGGTCGGAATGAAACAGGCAATCTGGGCGGGGATGTCGTCGACCTGGAACTCGGTCACCCTGCGCGCGCCGCTTTTCCCGGCGAGAAGATTGCGCCAGGTGACCTCGGTGCCACATCCCAATGGAGATACCATGCCGGTACCGGTGATAACGACACGCCTCATTGTCGGTGATCCACCCTGCCGTCTTATTATGGTTCGAAGCGGAGCTTCGTTGCCCCGAACGGGGAATCGCAGCGGGCCGGAAAACGGCCCGCCACGAAGGCCTTGATCAGGCCTGGGCCTTCTCGATGAACTTCACCGCGTCGCCGACCGTCAGGATCGAATCGGCCGCGTCGTCCGGGATTTCAACGCCGAACTCTTCTTCGAAGGCCATGACCAGTTCGACCGTGTCGAGCGAGTCCGCGCCGAGATCATCGATGAAGCTTGCGCCTTCGCTGACCTTTTCGGCGTCGACGCCCAGATGATCAATGACAATTTTCTTTACGCGTTCTGCGATATCGCTCATGTCGGATTCCTCGACCTTTGTTATTTATACGGCGCCGTCACGACGCCGGTCACTCAACACGCCTGACCAGCCGAGGCCCATCAGGCAATCCCTTCAACCGGATATTCGGCGACGGCAACGCACGTGGGCGTAGCGCGACAGGCCCTGCAGTCCGGTCGACTGCTGGCAGTCATGGCCCGATTAACACGGTTTAACTCCGCCGCAAAGTCCGAAAATCGCGGCGCTCGCAGCGGTCAACATGCTATTTTTGCAGGCGAGCCGGGCCTTTGGCACCGGCTCAGATCATCGCCATGCCGCCGTTTACATGCAGCGTCTGGCCCGTCATGTATCCGGCTTCGTTGGAGGCGAGATAGCCGACGGCGGAGGCGACCTCCACGCTGGTGCCCATGCGCTTCATGGGAATTGCCCCCATGATCGCGTCCTTCTGCTTGTCGTTCAGCTTTTCGGTCATCGCGCTTTCGATGAAACCGGGCGCCACGCAGTTGACCGTGACATTGCGCGTCGCGATCTCCTGGGCGAGCGACTTCGACATGCCGATCATGCCGGCCTTCGAGGCGCAGTAGTTCGCCTGGCCCGGATTGCCGGTGACGCCGACGACCGAGGTGATGTTGATGATGCGGCCGAAACGGCGGCGCATCATCGGGTGGGTCAGTTCGCGCGTCAGGCGGAAGACGGCGGTCAGGTTGACTTCAAGAACCGCGTCCCAGTCGTCGTCGCTCATGCGCACGAAGAGGCCGTCCTTGGTGATGCCGGCATTGTTGACGAGGATATCGACGCCGCCAAGATCGGCTTCCGCCTTCTCGCCGAGCGCCTTGACCTCGGCGCGGTCGGACAGATTGGCCGGGAAGAGATGCACGCGCTCGCCCAGCGAATTGGCAAGCGCTTCCAGCTTTTCGACGCGCGTGCCGTGCAGGCCGACGATGGCGCCCTGCTTGTGAAGCTGGCGGGCGATTTCCTCGCCGATGCCGCCGGATGCGCCGGTGACGAGGGCCTTGCGGCCGGTAAGATCAAACATGGAGCAAGTCCCTTCTTTAAGAGCGAATAGGGAATGGCGAATAGCGAAGAGTTGAAACTCCGCAACGCCGATACGCTTCCTCTATTCGCTACTTCCTATTCGCTATTCGCTTCTAAACCAGCGCCGCGACCGTCGCGTCGATATCGGCCGGCGTATTGACGGCGATGCCGGTGACCGACTTGTCGATGCGGCGGGCAAGGCCCGTCAGCACCTTGCCGGAACCGATCTCGTACAAGGTGGTTACATTGCCGGCGGCGAACCATTCGACGGTCTCGCGCCAGCGCACCTGGCCCGTCACCTGCTCGACGAGCCGGCGGGCGATTTCTTCGGGGTCCTCGATCGGGGCTGCGAGCACATTGGCAACAACCGGCACCACGGGCCTGTTCTTCTGCACCGAGGCCAGCGCCTCGCGCATCGCCTCGGCGGCGGGCGCCATCAGGGCGGAATGGAAGGGTGCGGAGACGGGCAGCATCAGCGCGCGCTTGGCGCCCTTTTCGGTCGCGATGCGGGCCGCCACCTCGACGGCCGGCTTGGAGCCCGAGATCACGAGCTGGCCGCCGCCATTGTCGTTGGCGATCTGGCAGGTGCCGCCCCTGGAGGCTTCCGCACAGGCGGCTTCGACATCGGCCTGCTCGAGGCCGATGATCGCCGCCATGGCGCCCTCGCCCACCGGCACAGCCGACTGCATGGCATTGCCGCGGATACGCAGCAAGCGCGCGGTGTCGGCGATCGAGAAGGTGCCGGCGGCACAGAGTGCCGAATATTCGCCGAGCGAATGGCCGGCGACATAGGCGACATGCTCCTTCAGCGACAGGCCGCGCGCCTCGAGCACCCGGATCACCGCCATGGACACGGCCATCAGCGCCGGCTGGGCGTTTGCCGTCAGCGTCAGCGTCTCCTCCGGCCCGTCGAACATGACGGTGGAAAGCTTTTCGCCGAGCGCCGCGTCGACCTCGTCGAAGACGGCGGCCGCTTCCGGAAATGTCGCAGCAAGGTCCTTGCCCATGCCGACGGACTGGCTGCCCTGGCCGGGGAACGTGAATGCGATCGTCATGGGATGTTTCTCCCGTCTCTTGGTTTTTTTCCCTCCATTCACTTAATGTGTGGCCGAGTCAAGGACAGCGGCGTCTGCGGCGCGGCACCGGCAGGCAATTGCAGCCTGCGCGGATACCCTTCAGCCGCGTCCCCTGTCGCTTGCTCTTCATCAATTTGCGGCTAAAGTCGCGCGCATCTCACCAAAGGAATTTGACCACATGAAATATAACCCGCTCGGCAGGACCGGCATGTCCGTGTCGGAAATCTGCCTCGGCACGATGACCTGGGGCTCGCAGAACACGGAAGCCGAGGCGCATCAGCAGCTCGACTATGCGCTGGAGCACGGCGTCAATTTCATCGATACGGCCGAACTCTACCCGACCACGCCGCTGTCGAAGGACACCTACGGCGACACGGAGCGCTTCATCGGCACCTGGCATACCGCGCGCGGCAATCGGGACAAGGTCATCATCGCCACGAAGGTCGCCGGTCCCGGCCGCGACTATATCCGCGGCGGCGCGCCCACCTCGCGTGTCGGCATTCTCGAAGCGGTCGATGGCAGCCTGAAACGCCTGCAGACGGACTATATCGACCTCTACCAGCTTCACTGGCCGAACCGCGGGCACTATCATTTCCGCAACTCCTGGACCTACAGCCCCTGGAAACAGGACCGCAAGAAGGTCGCGGAGGATCTCGCCGAAATCCTCGAAACGCTGGGTGAACTCGAAAAGGCCGGCAAGATCCGCGCCATCGGGCTTTCCAACGAGACGGCCTGGGGCACGATGCAGTTCCTGAAGCTCGCAGAGGAAAAGGGCCTGCCGCGCGTCGCGTCGATCCAGAACGAGTACAACCTGCTCTATCGGACCTTCGACCTCGACCTTGCGGAAGTCTGCCATCACGAGGATGTCGGCCTGCTCGCCTATTCGCCGCTTGCCGCCGGCCTGCTCACCGGCAAATATCTTGACGGCGCGAAGCCGGCGGGGACCCGGCTGACGACGAACCACGATCTCGGCGGCCGCTACCAGCCGCACCAGGAGCCGGCCGTCGCCGCCTATGTGGACTTCGCGAAAGACCACGGGCTGGACCCGGCCCAGATGGCGCTCGCCTTCTGCCTGACCCGCCCCTTCATGGCCTCCGTCATCATCGGCGCGACCTCGATGGAACAGTTGAAGGCGGATATCGCCGCAGCGGATGTGACGCTCTCGCCCGAGGTCATGAACGGCCTGCGCACCCTGCACCGCCGTTTCCCGGCCCCGATCTGACCGGAACCGGCACAAAAAATCCCGCGACCGGTGAGGCCGCGGGATCTCTGCGAGAAATACGCCTCGCTTACTTATGCTTACTACGCCTCGCTTACTGGGCGGTTGCGCCGTCGGCCGGCTGGCCGGCATCGGGCTGGGCCTCAAGCGGCTGCGTCTCGGCCGGCTGGTCGCCGGTTGCCGGAGCCTGCTCGGGCTGCTCGATCGACGAGGTATTGGCATTCGGATCGACGCCGTCACCCGGCGTGCCGCTGCCGACGAAGTAGATCGCACCGACGGCGACGATAACGGCGATGATCACCGCCACGGCCCAGCCGCCCGTACCGCTGCTGCGGCCGGAACCGTTGTTGATGATCGTCTGGCGCTCGGCCGGCGCACCGGTCAGCGGATCGATCGGCTCGTTGACCGGATCACGGGGACGATTGACGAGATTGGGGTCCTGCATCTGTTTCACTCCATCCTTGATTGATGGCCGGTTAACGCCGAAGGAAGCGCCAAGGTTCCCTTAAGGTGGCCGGACGAGCCGCCGGAATGCGCAATTGCGCCACCCCAGCCCCTTGCCATCGCCCGGAAAATGCGTATAAGCGCGCTGTTCAACACACCCGGTCAATCGGCTGGTGGCTGAACGGAGGGCCGGTTTCGCTGTTGCGAAGCCGATCGGGGCCAAGGGCTCCAGCCTCCCGTGTCTCCGCTCTCGACCGTCTGGATGAAACGCTTTTCTTGCTTCGGCCTTCACGGGCCATGAGATTTGTCGTTGAGGCTTGGCGCCGGTTTCGGGTGATGGATCAAACGCAAGAAAGGCAAGCCACATCATGGCACTTTACGAACACGTATTCCTTGCGCGGCAGGACGTTTCGGCCCAGCAGGTCGAAGCCCTCGTCGAGCAGTACAAGGGCGTCCTCGAAGCGAACGGCGGCAAGGTCGGTCGGGTCGAGCACTGGGGCCTGAAGTCCCTCACCTACCGCATCAAGAAGAACCGCAAGGCGCATTACGCCCTCATGGACATCGACGCCCCGGCGGCGGCCGTCCAGGAGATGGAGCGCCAGATGCGCATCAACGAAGACATTCTTCGCTACATGACCATCGCCGTCGAAGCCCATGAAGAGGGTGCGTCCGCGATGATGCAGAAGCGCGACCGCGACGACCGTCCGCGCCGCGATGGCGACGACCGCGGCCCGCGCCGCGACTTCGGCGACCGTCCGCCGCGCCGCGACTTCGGCGACCGTCCCCCGCGTGGCGACGGCGACCGTGGCGAACGCCGCCCCCGCGAAGACCGCGCGTAATCGAAGCTGAAGGAATTTTAAGACAATGGCTGACATCTCTTCCGCTCCGGCACGCCGCCCGTTCCACCGCCGCCGCAAGACCTGCCCCTTCTCGGGTGCCAATGCGCCGCGCATCGACTACAAGGACGTTCGCCTGCTCTCGCGCTACATTTCCGAGCGCGGCAAGATCGTTCCGTCCCGCATCACGGCCGTTTCCCAGAAGAAGCAGCGCGAACTGGCCAAGGCCATCAAGCGCGCCCGCTTCCTCGGCCTGCTGCCCTACGTCGTTTCCTAAGGGAAGCGTCCTGCGGCCTGACTCGACGTCGGGCTGCTCCTGACTCCGGGCGAGGCGCCACGGCGCCTTGCCTTCTCCCTTCCGCGTTGGGCGCGGATCGGAACCGCCGGTGCGGCCAGATCACGGCATGGCACCGAAATCCCATGTTGGGGAGACAGTCCTGAATCAGATTATCAGGAAACTCCTCTAACTGTCTGGAAAGACAGGACAGCGACCGTGAAGACCTTGAACTGGACCACTGTTGTCATCGGCCTCGTCGCCGGCGTGACCGCCGCTCTCCTGTCGTTGAGCGCGAACGCACAGTCGTCCTTTGCGATCCTGCTCTATGCCGCCTCCGCCCTTCCCATCCTGATCGCCGGCCTCGGCTGGGGCAATGCGGCGGCGCTGATCGCCGTCGTCGCCGGCGGGGCCACCGCGTCGATCTTCGTCTCCTCGCATTTCGCGCTTCTGATCGTCATCATCACGCTCATTCCGGCGGGCTGGCTGAGCAATCTCGCCAATCTCGCGCGCCCGGCCGGCGAACTCGGCGGGCCGGAGGACGCGCTTGCCTGGTATCCGCTGTCGAACATCCTGACGCATCTCGCCGGCCTCGTGACCGCCGGCATGATCGCGGTCGGCATCATCGTCGGTTATGACGGCGCGATGGCCGAGCAGTTGGTCGACATGGTCATCCAGGCGCTGAAGGCGCAGGAGCCGCTTTACGATCCGGATGCGGCCTCGATCGCCCAGATCAAGGCGGTGTTCTCGCTGGCGCTTCCCGTGGTGCAGGGCGCGCTCTGGGTCTTCCTGCTGTTTGCCGCCTATTACGTCGCCTCGCTCGTCGTGCGCATCTCCGGCAAGGGCCTGCGCCCGCGCGAGGACATGCCGACGGCGCTGCGCATGCATCGCAATGCGATCTTCGTCTTCCTCGCCGGCCTCGCCGCGATGTTCTTCGGCGGCGTTCCGGCGCTCATCGGCGCGCTTGTCTGCGGCGCCTTCGGGGCGGGCTTCGTGCTGGCCGGTTTCGCCGTCCTGCACCAGCGCAGCCGCGGCAAGTCCTGGCGCCTGCCGGCGCTGTGGATCGCCTATCTCTCCGTGCTGCTCTTCACGCTGCCGGTCTTCTTCATCCTCGTTCTCGGCCTCGCTGACACAAGGCGCTCCATCGCGCTGACGCCGGCGGGTCCGAAAGACAATCCCGATACACGAAACCCCTGACCACCTGAAAGGACAGAAAAATGAACGTTATCCTGCTTGAACGCATCGCCAAGCTCGGCCAGATGGGCGAGACCGTGAAGGTCCGCGACGGCTTTGCCCGCAACTACCTGCTGCCGCTCGGCAAGGCGCTGCGCGCCAACGAGTCCAACAAGAAGCGCTTCGAATCCGAGCGCGCCCAGCTTGAAGCCCGCAACCTCGAGCGCAAGTCGGAAGCCCAGCAGGTCGCCGACAAGCTCGACGGCAAGTCCTTCATCGTCGTGCGCTCCGCCGGCGAAACCGGCCAGCTCTACGGTTCGGTCGCTGCCCGCGACATCATCGAAGTGCTCGCCGCCGAAGGCTTCAACATCGGCCGCAACCAGGTCGAGCTCAACACGCCGATCAAGACGATCGGCCTGCACAAGGTCGTCCTGCACCTGCATGCCGAAGTCGAGATCTCGATCGAGCTGAACGTTGCCCGCTCGGCCGACGAAGCCGAACGCCAGCTGAAGGGCGAGAGCCTGACCTCGGCCGACGCGATCTACGGCGTCGACGAAGACGCGCTGACGGCAGCCGACTTCTTCGACCCGAACGCAGACGGCAACGAAGACGACGACGCATAAGGGCGGCACGGCGCGGACCTGTCGCGCCTGCCCCATTTTCAAGAGCAAGAAAACCCGGCTTGAAATCCGGGTTTTTTTATTATCTTTTTTTGAAGTTGTCACACTGGATTGGCGCACGGGCCGCTTCCAGGCCGGTTTCCGACCAGACCCGTTCCGCCACGCATTATGTGCCGGAGTTCACGGATGAGATTTCTTCTGAATTCGCTCGTCTCCCGCCTCGTCAAGCAGGGAGACCTCACGATTACCTTCCCGGATGGCACGTCCACGCGCTACGGCGACGGGACCGGCACCCCGGTTCACATGAAAATCAGGACGCGCCGCGCCCTCTTTTCCCTGGTCGCCGACCCTGCCTTCTATCTGGGGCATCATTACGGCAGCGGCGAGATCGAGATCGTCGAAGGCGATATCTACGACCTGCTCCGGACGGTCTTCACCGGCAATCCGGATTTCAAGTATTACGACAGCCCCTGGAACAGTCTGCTCGAGCGGCTGCGCTTTCTCGTGCGCTGGTTCCGGGAGCGCAACGGCATCGGCCGCTCGCGCCACAACGTGCAGCACCATTACGACCTGACCGGGCACCTCTACGATCTCTTTCTCGACAGGGACCGGCAATATTCCTGCGCCTATTTCGAGACGCCGGACCAGGGGCTGGACGAGGCGCAGCTCGCCAAGAAGCGGCACATCGCCTCCAAGCTGCTGCTCGACCGTCCGGGGCTTTCGGTGCTCGACATCGGCAGCGGCTGGGGCGGCATGGCGCTCTATCTGGCGCGCAATCTCGGCGCCAGGGTCACGGGCGTCACGCTGTCGGACGAACAGTATGCACTGTCGCGAAAGCGGGCCGACGAGGAAGGGCTCTCCGACGAGGTGCGTTTCCTTCTGGAGGACTATCGCAATGCGCCGGGCACCTTCGACCGGATCGTCTCGGTCGGCATGTTCGAACATGTCGGACGGCCGAACTACCTGACCTACTTCCGCAAGAGCGCGCAGTTGCTGAAGCCTGATGGGGTGATGCTGCTGCACACGATCGGCCGCACCGACCGGCCGTCGGCCAACAACCCGTTCATCGAGAAATACATTTTTCCGGGCGGCTATATCCCTGCCCTTTCGGAGGTGATGCAGGCCGTCGAGAAGAGCGGGCTTGCGATCACCGACATCGAGATCCTGCGGCTGCACTATGCCGAGACGCTGCGGCACTGGCGCGAGCGCTTCATGGCACGGCGCGAGGAGGCAAAGGCGCTCTATGACGAGCGGTTCTGCCGCATCTGGGAATTCTATCTGGCGGCCTCCGAAAGCGCCTTCCGCTGGCAGAACCTGGTGATCTTCCAGATCCAGCTTGCCCATGACCAGCAGGCCGTGCCGCTGACGCGCGACTATCTCGGCCGCGGCGAGGCCTGTCTCAAGGCGCGGGAGGCCGACGGCAAGGCGGGCGACCAGGGCGCGCGGAAGTTTCCGCAGGAAGCGCGGCTTTGACGGCCGAACGACCGCACTTGGACCGTCTGACAGGGTGGCGCGGCACGCGATCGCGCCTCGCTCATTTGCGGCAAGAGTCAAGACTGTGGTCGTGGCTGCGCCACGGGATCGGCAAATTTCATGGCGATGTGGTCGATTTCGCACGGCGGGCCTGTGGATGAGACGTGAACAAGTTTGAAGCCTCGCAGCATGGGCGCGACAAACCTTGACCTCGCCGGCCAATGGAGAGACACCCGTCAGCTTCATCGTGAGCCGCGAAGAGAGATTCGGACTATGAACGACGCTGTGCGCAAGCTTGCCAATCCGGGCCGCGACGAGGCGGCCCTGCATCACCGCGAAGCGCCGAGCAACATCGAGGCGGAGCAGGCGCTGCTGGGCGCCATCCTCGTCAACAACGATGCCTATTACCGGGTCTCCGACTTCCTGAAGCCGATCCATTTCCAGGAGCCGCTGCACCGCAAGATTTTCGAGCTTGCCGGCGACACGATCCGCATGGGCAAGATCGCGACGACGATCACGCTGAAGACGCACCTGCCGACGGACGGCCGGGTCGGCGACCTGACGATCCCGCAATATCTCGCCCGCCTCGCCTCCGAGGCCGTGACGATCATCAACGCCGAAGACTATGGCCGCGCGATCTACGATCTGGCGCTGCGCCGCTCGCTGATCACCATCGGCGAGGACATGGTCAACATCGCCTATGACGCGCCGCTCGACATGCCGCCGCAGAACCAGATCGAGGATGCCGAACGCCGCCTCTTCGAACTGGCCGAGACCGGGCGCTACGACGGCGGTTTCCAGTCCTTCAACGATGCGGTCGCGCTGGCGATCGACATGGCCGGACAGGCCTTCGAACGGGACGGCAATCTTTCGGGCATCTCGACCGGCATCCAGTCGCTCGACGGTCGCATGGGCGGCCTGCAGCGCTCGGACCTGATCGTGCTTGCCGGTCGTCCCGGCATGGGCAAGACCTCGCTTGCCACCAACATCGCCTACAATATCGCCGCCTCCTACGAGCCGGAAATCCAGGCGGACGGCTCCTACAAGGCGAAGAACGGCGGCGTCGTCGGCTTCTATTCGCTGGAAATGTCCTCCGAACAGCTCGCCACCCGCATCATCTCGGAGCAGACGGAAGTCTCCTCCTCGAAAATCCGCCGCGCGGCGACATTTCGGAGGCGGATTTCGAGAAGCTCGTGGCCTGCAGCCAGATGATGCAAAAGGTGCCGCTCTATATCGACCAGACCGGCGGTATCTCGATCGCCCAATTGTCGGCGCGCGCAAGGCGCCTGAAGCGCCAGCGCGGCCTCGACGTGCTCGTCGTCGACTACGTCCAGCTGATGACGGGTTCGGGCAAGTCGAACGAGAACCGCGTGCAGGAAATCACCCAGATCACCACCGGCCTCAAGGCGCTCGGCAAGGAACTGAACGTGCCGATCATCGCGCTCTCCCAGCTCTCGCGCGCCGTCGAAAGCCGCGAGGACAAGCGCCCGCAGCTCTCCGACCTTCGCGAATCCGGCTCGATCGAGCAGGACGCCGACGTGGTGCTCTTCGTGTTCCGCGAGGAATATTACGTCAAGAACCTCGAACCGCGCGACGAGTTCGACCCGAAATACGAAGAGTGGAAGATGAAGTTCGAGGCCGTGAAGGGCACCGCCGACGTCATCATCGCCAAGCAGCGCCACGGCCCGACCGGCACGGTAAAGCTTGCCTTCCAGGCGGAGTTCACTCGCTTCACCGACCTCGCCGACCCATCGTTCACGCAGTACGAGCATTGAGGACGGGATGAGGGCTATCAACCCTCCTCCCCTTCGGCGAGCGGCTTCGGCCGGGCGCTCGCCAGATAGATGAACCGCATCACAAACATGAATTGGACCGGCTTCGGCCGCCTGATATTATGCGGACATGTACACCCCGCCCGCATTCCGAGAAGACGATCCTGACAGCCTGCGTGAGATCATGCGCGAGGCCCGGCTGGCCACTTTGATCACCGCCACCGCCGACGGTTTGATGGCCACTCCCTTGCCGCTCATCCTCGACGAGACAGAAGGGGAGTTTGGTACGCTTTATGGTCATCTGGCAAAGGCCAACCCGCAGTGGAACACGCCTGCGGTGGGCGAGGCGCTGGTGACCTTCTCCGGACCGGATGCCTATGTCACGCCGAGCTGGTACGCCTCCAAGCAGGAGCATGGCAAGGTCGTCCCGACCTGGAACTACGTGGCCGTTCACGCCTATGGCGAGGTCGAGTTCTTTGCAGATCGCGACCGCTTGCATCACGCCGTAACGCGCCTCACCAATCTCTATGAGGGGCCGCGTGCCAAGCCGTGGGCCGTGGCGGATGCGCCGGAGAATTTTATCGAAGCGCAACTGAAGGGCATAGTCGGCATACGGCTGCCGATCAGCCGGCTGCAGGGCAAACGCAAGATGAGCCAGAATCGGCCGGAGGCGGATCGGGATGGCGTCGCCGCGGGACTGGCATCAAGCGAACGGGAGAGTGATCGCGTCGTATCGACGATGATCCCCACGCGACTGCAGGAATGAAACTGGCCCGCCCGATTTGCACCGCGATCGGTGCAATTCGGCGTCTGTATCGCGGGCAACCTGAATTTCTTCCCGGCGGGAAACAGCGAACTCACGTGCGAGGAAGCAAGCCGACGCCTACAATCCGGCAAGGCGCAGCAATGCTACGCAAACGACCCCCGCGCTCACCGCAGCCAGCATCGGCAACCTGACGGCGGCAAGCGCCGTGACCGCGCAGGCGATCGTCTCCGCCGGTCCTGTCGCGAGTGCCGTCGGGGCGACGACCGCCATCAGGACGGCGGGCGGGATGGCGCCGATTGCCGTGCGGGCCGCACCGTCGAGGACCACGTAGCGGATCAGCACAAGACCGGCGAGCCGCGTCAGCACGGTCGCAAGCGCCATTGCGGCGATGGCAAGCAGGGTGTCCGGATCAAGCGTCATGCCCGCACCTCCGCTTCCCGCGCGGCGGCGACCAAAGCCGTGGCAACGCCCGCGAGCGCGCCTGCGGCGATGTACCAGACACCAGGCACGAACTGGTGGACGAGGATGGCGGTCGCGGCACTGGCGACAAGAACCGCGCCTGTCTGCCGGCCTTTCCAGAAGCCGGCGAGAAGCACGATAAAGACGGCGGGAAAGGCGAAATCGAGGCCGAGAACGGCCGGTTCGCCGATCAGCCGGCCGAGTGCCGCGCCGGCAAGCGTGGAGCCCACCCAGGC
>CAMPIK010000013.1 GCA_946886325.1 uncultured Shinella sp. | reverse complement strand
CAGGGAGATCGTCCGCCGGGCCGATACGCTGCGGTCGGCGATGGCGGCGGTTCCGCGCTGGCACGTCGGTGCAGTCGGGGCCTATTTCGCCTTCGTGCGGCATCCGTATGACGGCGTCGCATCCGCGCGTGTCGCGGAACAACTGGCAAAGCGGGCCGGCATTCTCTGCCTTCCCGGCGCCTATTTCGGGTCCACGCAGGAAAATTATCTGCGTTTCGCCTTCGCCAATGCCGGCGCAGAGACGCTTGCGACGCTCGACGACCGGCTCAGCCGATTCGCCTTGGCCTAAAATCTGATTTGCAACCATAGGGGATGGCGGACTTGTGAAAAGCCATGTTATGGTCTGTGACACGAGCAACATTTTTGCAATTTTCGATTGAATTAGAAATATTCTATTAAATCTTGGAAACGGCTGTTCATTGTCGCCATCGCCACTTGCTCAGTGGCCGGTTAAACCGATAAACGGCAATCAGAACCCATAAAGGGCTGCCACGCATGGAAAAGTCGATCGATCAGGACGGAAATAGCGAGGCAATTGACCTGGATATGTCCGGGATCGATCACAGCATCGGATTTCAGCTTCGCCGCGCGCAGGCACTGGTTTTTCAGAAGTTTCTGTCGCGATTTTCAAGCTACGATCTCAGGCCCACGGAGTTCTGCACGCTCGTGCTGATTTCCGAGAACCCCGGAAGAAAACAATCGGAAATTGCAGCCGCGCTCGGCGTCCAGCGCGCGAACTTCGTCGCCCTCATCAACGAGCTCGAGCGCAGGCATCTGATCGAGCGGCGCAATGCCCCGAACGATCGGCGCTCGAACGCGCTCTATCTGACCACGAGGGGCAGCACATTCGTCGCGGAGATCCGCAAGGCCGAGGCCGCCTTCGAGGACGAGTGCATGGAACAGCTCGGCGGTGCCCGCGCCCGCGACCAGTTGCTGACGCTGCTGGCAAAGCTCTCAAGCTGAAGCTGCCGGCTCAAGCTTCTGCGCAGTTCGGCAGTCGGAGGCGGCAGTGCCGCCCCGACGTGACAGTCTACGCGGCAGCGTAGACCTTGGCCATATCAGGCAGGCGCTTGACGCGGATGCTGGATGCCTTGCCGGCGGTGCGGAAGGCCTCGAACCGCTCCTTGCAGACCTCAGCCATCAGCGCCGTCGCCGGCTTCAGGTAGGTGCGCGGATCGAAATTATCCGGCTTTTCCTTGAAGTTCTTGCGGATCGTGCCGGTCATCGCGAGCCGCAGGTCCGTGTCGATATTGACCTTGCGCACGCCGAGCGGAATGGCCTTCTGGATTTCGGCGACCGGCACGCCCCAGGTCTGCTTCATCTCGCCGCCATAGGTGGTGAAGAGGTCCTGCAGGTCCTGCGGCACGGACGAGGAGCCGTGCATCACGAGATGGGTGTTCGGCAGCTTGGCGTTGATCTTCGCGATCGTCTCGATCGAGAGGATATCGCCATCCGGCGCGCGGGTGAACTTGTAGGCGCCGTGGCTGGTGCCGATCGCGACGGCGAGCGCATCGACGCCGGTCCTCGTCACGAAGTCGAGCGCCTGGTCCGGATCGGTCAGCAGTTCCTCGCGCGACAGCTTGCCCTCGAAGCCGTGGCCGTCCTCCTTGTCGCCGGCACCCGTCTCCAGATTGCCGAGACAGCCGAGTTCGCCCTCGACCGAGACGCCGGCGGCGTGCGCGATCTTCACCACTTCGGCCGTGACGTCGACATTGTAGTCGTAGCTTGCAACCGTCTTGCCATCCGTCATCAGCGATCCGTCCATCATCACCGAGGTGAAGCCGTTGGTGATCGCCGAAATGCAGGTGGAGGGCTGGTCGCCATGGTCGAGATGCAGGCAGACCGGGATATGCGGATATTCCTCGGCCGCGCCGAGAATGAGGTGCCGCAGGAAGGCGTCGCCGGCATAGGCGCGTGCGCCGCGGCTTGCCTGCAGGATCACCGGCGAGTCCGTCGCGTCGGCTGCGCGCATGACGGCCTGGATATATTCGAGGTTGTTCACGTTGAAGGCCGGCAAGGCGTAGTCGTTCTCCGCCGCATGATCGAGCAATTGCCGCATGGTAATCAACGCCATTCCATCTCTCCCCTGGATCAAACACAGCCCCGCGGGCCGGCGGCACTATTGACGGATCGGGATGCGGATGCAACGGCTTGCTGACTGATGAACGTACACCATTTTCCGGCGCGGCGGCGCAGGCTTTTCAATGGCCGGCGCAAGGTGCCAGGACCCGCCGCCCGGTCAGGCGAGATGGCCGGGTGCCTGCGCGCGCTGGCCGTCGAAGAGCGGGAGCGAGGTTTCGCGGGCGGAGCGCGGCGACTGGCGATGCGCCGCCTCGTCGAGCAGCTTGGCGAAGCTGTGAACCGAAACGCGATCGGCCTGCATGACGAGCCTGATCAGCGGATCGACGAGTATCTCCGAGACAGTAAGGTCCTGTGGCATCTGGCCCTCCATTCATGACGCAAGGCTAGCAAGCCTTCGTAACGCCGGAATGTCGAAACGGTGTCGAAAGCGGGGCGTTTGTCTCGCCGTCCCGCTTTCGTTTTCAGGTCGCCTATTCGGCGGCGATGGCCGGCCGGAACGCCGGCGCCTCCGGCGGGGCTTCGGCCTCTTCCGGCTCCGACTGCACCTGATCGCGCTCATGCTTCGGCGCCCGGCCGAAGAACAGTGCGTAAGCGGCGGGCAACACAAGGATGGTCAGCACGGTCGCAACCAGGATGCCGCCCATCATGGCGTAGGCGAGCGGTCCCCAGAAGACGCCGCGCGAGATCGGGATGAGCGCCAGCACCGCCGTCAGCGCCGTCAGCATGATCGGGCGGAAGCGCCGCACGGCCGCGCCGACGATCGCCTCCATGCGCTCCATCCCGGCCGCGATATCCTGGTCGATCTGGTCGATGAGGATGATCGAATTGCGGATGATGATGCCGAGAAGCGCGATGACGCCGAGGATCGCGACGAAGCCGAAGGGCGCGCCGCTGATCAGCAGCGCCGCCGCCGCACCGATGATCCCGAGCGGGCCGGTCGCGAGCACCAGCATGGTCTTGCCGAAATGCTGGAGCTGGATCATCAGCAGCACGACGATGACGACGAGCATGATCGGCGCCTTGGCGGCGATCGAGGCCTGGCTTTCGGCGGCATCCTCGGCGCCGCCCTGGATTTCCACCTGGTAGCCCGGCGCCAGCCCGTCGCGCAGGCCCTGGAGTTCGCCGTAGAGCTGCATGGCGACGTCGTTCGGCTGGACGCTGTCGGGCAGCGTGCCGCGCACGGTGATGGTCGGCAGGCGGTCGCGGCGCCACTCGATGCCCTGCTCGATCACCGGAACGACCTTGGCCACCTGCGACAGCGGCACGAAGCCGCCGAGGTCGGTCGGCACATAGATCGAATCGACGGCCGTGAGCAGCTGCCGGCTTTCGGCCGGTTCGCGCGCCACGATCGAGATCGTCTCCTCGCCGGCGCGCAGGTCGCCGAGCGGCGCGCCGCTCATCGTTGCCTGCAGCATCTGGCGGATGCGCTGCGAACTGACGCCGAGCGCCCGGGCGCGGTCCTGGTCGACGACGAGCTTCATGCCCGCCACCGGCTCCAGCCAGTCGTCGTGCACGGCCTGAAGCAGCGGATGGGTCTCGAACTTCGCCTTGACCTCGTCGGCGATGCGGCGGACTTCGGCGCGATCCGGACCGACGATGCGCATCTGGACCGGCCAGCCCGTCGGCGGGCCGAGGAAGAGACGGTCGACCTTGGCGCGCACCGACGGGAAGTCCTCGGCAAGCACCGTGCGCAGCTTGGTGATCAGCCGTTCGCGCGCCGGTTCGTCATTCGCCATGATGAGGAGCTGGGCGAAGTTCGGATTGCGAAGCTGCTGGTCGAGCGGCAGGAAGAAGCGCGGCGCGCCCTCGCCGATATAGGTCGCGATGAAGCGCTTGTCGGCATCATCAATCATGCGCGCCTCAAGCGCCTTCGCCTGGGTCTCGACTTCCTTGATGCTGGTGCCTTCCGGCAGCCAGAGATCGACGAGGATTTCCGGCCGCGAGGATTGCGGGAAGAAGTTCTGCGGAATGAACTGGAACGACCAGAGGCTGGTGGCGAAGGTGACGAGCGTCAGCGTCAGCACGATCAGCCGGTGGCGCACCGCCCAGGACACCGTCGCGCGCAGGCGCCGGTAGAAGCGGGTGTCGAACACGTCGTGATGGCCGCCCGCATGCTTGCGCTGCTTGAGGATCATGTAGCCGAGCCAGGGCGTGAAATAGACGGCGACGAACCAGGAGACGACGAGCGCGATGCCGACGACGTAGAAGAGCGAGCGCACATATTCGCCGGCGGTCGATTCCGCGAAACCGACCGGGATGAAGCCCGCGGTCGTGATCAGCGTGCCTGTCAGCATCGGGAAGGCCGTCGATGTATAGGCGAAGCTCGCCGCATCGATCTTGACCAGCCCCTCCTCAAGCTTTCGCTCCATCATCTCGACGACGATCATCGCATCGTCGACGAGAAGGCCGAGCGAGATGATGAGGGCGCCGAGCGAGATGCGCTGCAGGTCGATGCCGAGCTCGTACATGATGGCGAAGGTGGCGGCGAGCACCAGGGGGATGGCGATCGCGATGACGAGGCCGGACCGCCAGCCGATCGACACGAAGGATACGACAAGTACGATCGCCAGCGCCTCGCCGAGCGCCTTCATGAACTCGCCGATCGCCTCGCGCACCACCTCCGGCTGGTCCGAAATCTGATCGACGGAGACGCCATAGGGCAGCGCGGTTTCAAAGCGGGTAAAGGTCTCCTCGACGGATTTGCCGACATCGGTGACGTTGAAGCCCTTGGCCATGACGACGCCGACCTGGACGCTGTCATGCCCGTTGAAGCGGTACTTGCGGGCATAGGGGTCTTCGAGGCCGGCGGTCACCGTCGCGATGTCGCCGAGACGCAGCACCTGGTCGCCGGCACGCAGACGGAGCTCGCGGATATCGTCCGCCGACAGCACGCCGCCCTCGACGGAGATGCGCACCGAGCGCGAGCCGGTGTCGACGCTTCCCGACGGGTCGATCGCGTTCTGGCCGGCCAGCGCGTCACGCAGGTCGGTCAGCGTCAGGCCGCGCTCGGCCAGCGCCTTGGAAGAGACGTCGATGAAGATCTTCTCCGGCTGGTCGCCGATGATGACGGCCTTTTCGACGCCCGGCGTCGTCAGCAGCATGTCGCGCGCCTGGATCGCGAAGCGCTTCAGTTCGGGATAGCTGTAGCCCTCGCCGGAGAGCGAATGAAGCGTGATGAACGTGTCGCCGAACTCGTCGTTGAAATAGGGACCGAGCAGGCCCTCCGGCAGCTCGTTCTCGATATCGCCGACCTTCTTGCGCACCTGATAGAAGGCGTCGGCCACCTCTTCGGCATCCGTGTCGCCCTTGACCTGCAGGGTTATGATCGCGCTTCCGGCCCGCGTGAAGGACTTCACCCAGTCGAGATGCGGCGTTTCCTGCAGCTTGCGCTCGATCTTGTTGACGACCTGGTCCTCCATCTCCTGGATCGAGGCGCCCGGCCAGACGGCCTGCACCACCATCACGCGGAAGGTGAAGTCGGGGTCTTCCTTCTGGCCCATGCGCATCAGGCCGAGCGCGCCGGTGATGATGACGAGCGCGAAGAGGAAACGCGCGATGCTCGGATGGCCGATTGCCCAGCGCGAGAGGTTGAAGGATTGCCTGTCTTCGGTCGAGGTGCTCATGGCCGGGTTCCGCTTCGTTTTGACAGGAGATCAGCGCAGGATCGCGCCCTGCGGCGTGTCTTCCGCAGAGGCCGTTTCGGCCGGCTCGCCGGGCAGGCGCACCTTCATGCCTTCGCGCATGAACTGGGTGCCGGCAACGACGACCGTGTCGCCGGGCTTCAGCCCGTCGGCGATGCTGACGCCGTCCGCGGCAAAGGTGCCGACCTCGACCGGGCGGGAATGCACGGTGCTGTCCAAGGGATCGACGGTCCAGACGATCGCATCGGGCGCGCCTTTCGCAAGGGCGCTGAGCGGGATCGACACCAGTTCGGCGCCCGTCTCGACCGTCGCTTCGACGGTCGCGGTCATGCCGAGCAGGATGCGCGGATCGTCGGTGAGGCTGACCCGGACGGCAAAGGTGCGCGAGCGCGGGTCGGCGCTGCCGGAAATCTCCCGGACCTTGCCGGTCAGTTCCAGCTTCGCATCGGACCAGAAGCGCACCGCGACCGACTTGCCGAGCGAAAAGGCGAGGATGTCGGTTTCCGGAACGGCGATGGCCACTTCCTTCTCGCCGTCAAGCGCGACGCTGACGACAGGCGTTCCGGCCGCGACGACCTGCCCCGGTTCCGCCTCGACGGCGGTGACGATGCCGGCGGAGGCCGACGAGAGATCCGCATAGGCCGCCTGGTTGCGGGCCTGTTCGAGGGCCGCCAGCGCCGCGTCGCGGGTCGCCGTCGCCTGATTGTAGGCAAGGCCCGCTTCCTCGAGCTGTGACTGGGCGGCGACGTTCTTGGCGCGCAGCCGCTCCGCCCGGTCCCTGGCGAGCCGGGTCGTTTCCACCTGCCGTTCCGCCGCCGAGAGATTGGCTTCGGCGCTGCGGACGGAAAGGTTCAGGTCGGTTGCATCGAGCCTTGCCAGCACCTGTCCTGCCTCGACGCGATCGCCGATATCGACCGGGCGCTCGGTGATCTTGCCGCCGACGCGGAAGGCAAGTGCCATCTCGCTGCGCGCCCGGACGGAACCGGAATAGCTGACGGTGCGCGACGTTTCCGCCGCGGCGATCTCGATCACCTTGACGGGCCGGATGATTTCGCGGGCCTGTTCGACCTCCTCGGAGCAACCGGCAAGGACGAGAAGGGCGGCAACGGCCGCAACCGGCCGGAGATGAGAAATTTTGAAACGCATGGTCACTGGCGAAAACATCTTCGCGCTCCCGATCGATCGTGAATTGGTTCTGTTCGTTGGACGCGCGGTTTGCGCCGCGCCCCTATTTCTTCAAGGCCCGGATGGCAAATGCGATGAGATCGTCGGGCGTCGCCCGGTTCTCCTTGGCAAGACATTGCGCCATCATCTGCGGATGGCAGAGCGTGACGAGGCTGGCGCCGAAGCAGCGTGCCGCCACCATCGGATCCTGCTCGGCGAACTCGCCGGCCGCGATGCCGTCGGAGATGATGCCGGCGATCACGTCGTGCAGGCGGTCGATGTGCTTTTC
The DNA here is from genome assembly GCA_946886325.1 of uncultured Shinella sp. The sequence goes on along the minus strand of CAMPIK010000013.1, from coordinate 7,546 downwards.
GATGACGTGCCAGTCGCGCTCGATGGCGACGATCACCATCTCGTGCACCTTCTCCTCATCCAGCATCGTGGTGACGGTCAGGCGGAACTGCTCCTCGGCATAGAGGCGCAGGCGCTCGGTCGCGTCGAGCGGCAGGGCCGCCGTCGCTTGCGCCGCCAGATAGCCGGCATTCAGCATCCGGTTGCACAGTGCCTGGTGGATGTCCGTCTTGGAGGAGAAGAAGCGGTAGATATTGGCCGTCGACATGCCGAGGTCGCCAGCGATATCGGCGACCGTCGTCTTGCCGTAGCCGTAATGCCGGAAGAGCCGCTCGGCGGCATCGAGAATGCGCGTGACATTCTCCTGGCGCGTCTGGTCTCCCTGGGTCTCGGCTAAATCCATCATGTCAGGCCTGTCGATTTACGAGTGACGATTTTCAAATTTCGTCACTCGTAAATCGAAATTCGCCACATGTCAATTCACGGCGACGTGAGCGGCAGGGCAAATCGCCAACCGGGCGTCAAACGGTCCTTGCCGCTGAACATATTTGGGATGCTCGTCATTCCCGCCGTTTCCGTCGGAAATGCGCCTGTGCTGAGCACGCAAACGTGCATAGTCTTCGCTGCGGACACCGGAAAAAACGCGGTGCCGTCAACGGCTTGGGTGATGGTTTGGCTTCGGGGATAGAGCTTTCGGCGGACCTCGTCTCGGACCTGTTCGACGCCGCCGTCGACGATGCGCGCTGGGGAAGTTTTGCATCGATCATCGCTCGGGCGCTGGGCATGGATCAGGCGGCCGTCGTGGTCGGACGGGACAGTCCCAACCTCGATATTTCCGTCACGCCCAACATTCTGGAGATCATGGCGACCTACGATCTCCACTACCAGTCCCTCGATCCCTGGGCCGAGCGGCGGCGTTTCGTCCGGCCCGGCACCATCGCCCTGGCGAACGAATTCCTGCCGGAGTCGCTGCTTTTCCGTACCGAATTCTACAACGATTACGCCCGCAAGATCGGCATGTTGCGGCCGCTGACCGCCGATCTCACGCTTGAGGGCGGGCTGCGGCTGGAGATCGGCGCGGAACAGCCCTTTGCCCGGTCTCCGGCCGACGAGACCGACAAGCAGAATCTCGCGCGGCTGGCGCCCTACATCGCCCGGGCGATCGCACTTCGCCAGCGAACCGGCCGGAACCGGCTGGATGTCGCCATCGGGCGCGCCCTCTTGCATGCCTGGTCCTTCGCGGCCCTCGTCTGCGACGCCGGCGGCCGGGTCATCCTCGCCAATGCGGCGGCCGAAGAAATGGATGCGAAAGGCATCTTCCCGCTGCCGCGCAGCAGCGACCACACCGGCGTTCTGTTCTCCGAGAGCCGCTCGGTCATCGGCAAGTTCGTCGCCGAAGTCGCGGCGGGCGGAAGCGGCGGCCATGCGTCGCTGCGCGGGCCGACCGGCGCCGTGATCCTCGCCTCGGTCTCGCCGCTTCCCGCCGTCATGGACTTGCCGGCGGGGCTTGCGCTCGTCACGCTGCGCGGCGATCGCCGAGCGCAGTTTCGGCGTCGCGGAACTTCGCGCCTTCTTCGCGCTCAGCCAGTCGCAGGCCGAACTGGCGCTCGCCCTTTACGACGGCATGACGATCGAGACCTTCGCCGCGCAGCGCAACGTCAAGCTCTCCACCCTGCGCACGCATCTGAGCGAGGTCTTCATCCGGACCGGAACGGTCAGCCAGCGGGACCTCGTCCGGCTCTTGGGCCAGATCCCGCCGCTCGCAAGGAAGCGCTGAGCCGTTTCACGGGCCGCGTCGTTGGCCGAAGTCGCCGATCAGAGAAGGGCGTGCCATCCGGCATCGAAGTCCGGCACATGCGCGCCGGCATGGGCAGGCGCGTCCCCGTGATCGAAGGCGTCGTGCTTCCTGTCTTGACCCTTGCCGAAGTCGAAATGATCGTCCCGTGAATCATCGTGGTCGATCGCCTTCTTCTGCTTCTTTTCACCGACATTCTGCACCTTGAACGTCAGGCTCTGGGTATCGGTGAAGCTGCCGTCGGTCACGCCGACCACGACCTTGTAGATATTGTCCTTGTTGCTGTCGGTCGGCCGCTCGAAGTCGGCTTTGCCCTTCAGGGAAAGCTCTCCGGTCCTCTGGTCGATGCGGAAGTCGCCCTTGTCCGCGCCGCCCATGATCTTGTAGACGAGCTTTTCGCCGCGATCCGGATCGTCGGCCGTAATCCGCGTTTCGGCCTTCTTGTTTTCCTTGAACGTCATTGTCGCCGGTCGGCCGCCGTGGGATGTGATCTCCGGTGCCTCGTTGCGGTCGAGAACGCTGAAGAGCAGGGTCTGCCGGTCCGTATTGACGCCATCAGACACCTGCACCGTCACCTCGTAGACGCCGTCGCGGTCGGCATCCATCCGCCGTTCGAAGTCGAGCGGCGTCTTCAGGGTCAAAAGCCCGTTGTTCGTCAGCACGAAGCGGGCCGAGTCGTCGCCGCGCACCAGCGAGTAGGTCAGCGCATCGCCGTCGGGGTCGCTCGCGCCGACGGAGCCGACGATGCCCTTGTAATTTTCGTGCACGCTGTGGCGGGCGACGTCCTGTCCGAAACCGGTCTCGATCACCGGCTTGTCGTTGACGTTCTCCACCGTCACGTCGATCGTCTGCGTCACGCTGTTGGTGCCGTCGGACACGGCGACCACGACCTGGTATTTGTTGTCCAGGTTGAAGTCATAGGGGTTTTCGAAGTCGGGGCGGTTCTGGAACGACAGGTTGCCCTGCTGGTCGATCCGGAAGTTGAAGGATCCTTCGACGTTCTGGATCGAGTAGGAAAGATTGGCGCCCGCATCCGGGTCCGCGGCCAGCACGCGGTAGATCGAGCCGGTGACGTTCTCGTCCACCGCCAGCGCATGCGTCGCGCCCCCGGTGATCGTTGGCTTCTCGTTCCGGTTGGTGACCGTGACGTCGAGGTTCTTCGACGTCGTCTCGTCGCCGTCGCTGACGTTCAGGATGATCCGGTAGATATTGTCCTGGTTGGCGTCTTCCGGGTTTTCGAAATTCGGCGAACCGACAAATCGCAGCACGCCGGAATTGCTGATCCTGAAGAACTCGGCGTCCGCGCCGGTCAGCGAATAGGAGAGCGCATCGCGCTCGTTGTCGGTCGCGTCGATTTCAACGAGCGCGTTGTCGGCATCCGCGTTCTCCTGAACGTCCAGGCTGCTCTGGGTGTAGAAGTCCGGTGCCGTGTTGTTGAACCGGCGGAAGTCGTTGACGCTAAGGTCCCGCCAGTCGACGTCGACAAGGCGCACCGTCGTCGTTTGCCCGAACGGCCTCTGGAACTGGAGCACCGCCGTGTCGGTATTAGCAGGCGAGACGACGAGGGCTTCGATATCGGCGAGCGTCTGGATGGCAGCATAGCCTTCCGTGCCGATCTTGTCGGATCCGATCGAGAAATCGGTGACGGTGACGTCGCCATCGTAGCCGTAGTCGTGGCGGATGATGAACGAGTCCGCGCCGTTGCCGCCGGTCATCGTATCGATCCCGCCGCCACCGTAGAACCGGTCCGCGCCGCCGCGGCCATTGAATGTGTTGTCCGCCGAGTTTCCTGCAAACCGGTCGTCATAGACCGAGCCGGAGAGATTCTCGATCGACAGGAGCCGGTCGGTGCCCTGCCCGCCGCCAACGCCTTGCCCGGTGGTGACAGCCAGGTCCACATCGACGCCCGAGGTGGCGAATGCGTAGTCCACCGTGTCGCTGCCGCGACTGCCGTCGAGCAGGTCGTTGCCGATCCCGCCGAACAGCGTGTCGTCTCCGCGAAGGCCGATCACGCGTTCGCCTTCGGCATCCGCCGTCAGTGTATTGTTGCCGGCCGTACCGTCCTGGGTTTCGACGCGGACGAAGTCGAACCAGCCGTCAGCGCCGGCGATCAGGCGGAACTGGCCTTCGGAATATTCGCCTTCAAGGTGAAGCGTCTCGCCATAGCGATAGTCGAAGATTCCCGTCAGGTCGGCACCGTCATCCGTATAGGTCAGGACGAAATCGTTGACGGTCCCCTCATCGCCGTAACGCTGAAGCTGGATGCGGTCTCCGACACCCATGCCGGAGATCGAAAAGTCATAGGTCTCGTCGGCGCCGTCCTTGTAAAGCTGAAGCACATCATGGCTGTCTCCGGAGAAGGAGACATCGGCGTCAACGTCGGAATCGATGATCACCGTGCCGCCGTTCGTCACATTGATGATGCCCGAGCCGATGATGTGATCTTTCAGCGTCAGGATGCCGCCGTCGGCCTGGAAGAGGCCGTTATTGGTAATCGTCACCCCGGTGCGCACCAGCAGGATTTCCCCGCTCCGGTCGGCAACGATGCTGCCGCCGGCACCGTTGATCAGTTGCAGGCCGTTCATCACCCCGTAGTAATAGGTGGAGCCGATCTGGCCGCTGCCGCTGATCCGGTTGTCGACGTTGACGAGTTTGGCCCCGGTCACGCCCGTAGTGATGGTGCTCGTCTCGAATCCGTCCTGCAGCGTGATGGCGCCGCCGCCGGAAAGCGTGGTGTCGCCGGAGAGCACGATGTGGTTGCGGCCGACGAGATTGAACGCGCCCGAATTGATGATGTCTCCCCGGAGGCCGAGATAGCCGCTGTAGAGGACCTCGACGATGCCTTCGTTCGTCACGGCATCGGTCGTGCCGTCCATGATCAACTGGCTGGCGGCGATGCGGCCGCCATTGGTCGTCTGGAACGTGCCGCCCGCGATCGTGGCGCTGATCTCGACGCGAGACCCCTCGCCGTCGGCAAGGATGGTGCCGCCGGCATTCTGGACTGCGCCATCGGCCGGGTTCAGGAGCAGCAGCGTCATGCCGTCGAAGGCGCGCAGCGAGCCGGTGTTGGTGAGCGAGCCGACCTCGATGCGGAACGTGTTGTAGGTCGCTTCGGCATCGTCGGCGGTGATCGTGCCACTGTTGACAACTGTCAACTGCGCCCCGACGATCTCGCCGTCGCCATGGATGTCGTTGTCGACGTTGTTCAGGACGGCGCCCGGACCCTCGGCCACGATATGGCCGGTATAGTAGTTGCCGAAAAGCCCGAGACTGCCGCCGCCGGTCAGCGTCAGGCCTTCCGTCGAGATGCGGACAATGGTGTTGAAACCCTTGGCATCCATGAAGCCGTGGTTGTCGATCGTGCCGCCGAGCGTCACCCCGTGGGAGCCGCCGGCAAAAAACGTCACATGCGAACCTTCGGTGATGTCGACATCATAGACGCCCGGGTTGGAGCCGGTGAAATTGATGACGCCGGTCCCCTCGGTCATGAGCGTGCCGCCCTCGAGGATGGCCTGGTCGAAGGTCACCGTGGACGCGTTCAAGGCCCGGATTTCGCCGTCTTCCGTCTGCTCGACCCAGCCGCCGCTGAACAGGAGGTGGGCGCCGTTGCTCGCCTGCATGATGCCGTCGTTGTAGACGGGGTTGAACTCGGACAGCTGGGTGTGGAACGTCAGCGTCTGGTCCGCCACATCGGCGTTGACCAGCCCGCCCGCCTCGTTGTGGAAGACGATATAGCCGGCATCGTTCAGGAAACCGGCCCAGCCGAAGTCGGCCCCGATCGTGCCGTAGCCCGAGATCGTGCTCATATTGTAGAAGTCGGTGACGGAAGACTGGCCGCCGAAACCGGTGATGTAGCCGCCGCGCAGGCGCATGTCGCCGATGCCGCTCAGCGTGAACGTGTTGTCATCGCTGACCGCGCTCAGCCACGTGCTGACGGTCATCAGGCCGGCATTGGCGATCTGGTCGGTGACGTAGAGCGCGCCCGAGGTGCTCGTGAAGGACCCGTTGTTGATGAAGTGGCCGGAGAGCCGGACGCTGCCCGCGGACTGGACGAGGGAGGAATTCGACTCCAGCAGCAGCGAGCCGATGCTGACCGGCGTGCCGAAATGCTGGTAGGAGCTGCTTGCAATCGTGACGTGGAAGCCGTCGATCTCGATGTCGTCGCTGCTACCCGGCGGGACATTGCCGCCGAACTGGGTGATGTGGGTATCGATCGGGTCGCCGTCGATGAAAATGACGTCGGTCCATTCGTATTTGCCGGTTTCCGGATTGGTTCCGACCGAGCCGGTAAATTGTATCGCCATAGTCTCATCCCCATTTGACGCCGAACAGGCCGAACGGGGCACGGGGACAATCGGCAGCGGACCGGATCGGCGTGCGTTTTCGGCAACTTACCGATCGTTTACGCTTTGCTTACCATTGCACCATCCGTCATTTGGGGGAGGCTGCCCGGATAAGTCGGGGCGATTGCGGACACGGTTAACGGCGGGCGCCCCCCATGAATATGGCTGTCGGCTGCGGGCGGAATCGGCAATAGTTGGAACCGGTGTCCGCAAGAATGACGGAAGGAAGCCGATGGGGTCGGTGCGATCGACGGATAGGGTGTCCGCGGAGATATCGGTTCTGGTCGTCGAGGACGACGCGCCGACGCGCTGGCGCATTGTCGATGCGCTGTCGCGGGACGGGGAATTCCGCGTCACCGATGCCGCGAACCTCGCCGAGGCGCGGCGCTTTCTCGCCAACTCCGATCCCGACGTGCTTCTGACCGATCTCCAACTGCCTGATGGCAACGGCATGGAACTGATCCGCGAGATCCGCCAGCGCAACCAGACGACCGAGATCATGGTGATCTCCATCCTCGGCGACGAGCAGAGCGTGATTTCCGCCATCTTGCTCGGCGCCAACGGCTACCTTTTGAAGGATGCATTCCCGACCGACATCGCCGACACGGTGCGCGATCTGATGCGTGGGCACTCGCCGATCTCCGCCTCGATCGCCCGCTTCATCGTGCGCCGCACCCAGGGCCGGCCGGGTGAGCCCGCCCCGTCGGACCTCAACACGGCGAGGCTGACGCCGCGCGAGATCGACATCCTCTGGGGCATCGCCAAGGGCTTCAGCTATGCCGACATCGCCGACCATCTCGGCATTTCCCGCCAGACCGTTCCCGGCTATATCAAGACCATCTACCGCAAGCTCGAGGTCAACACCCGGGGCGAAGCCGTGTTCGAGGCGCTCCAGCAGGGCCTGATCAGGTTTTAGGGGGACCGATGAGCGAAAGCCTCGCCCGGCCGACCCTTCAATCCCGCCGCGCCATCCGCTACGGCCTGCTTCAACTCGTCATCGCAGCCGTCTGCTTGCTGCTCTTCTATCAGCCGGACCCGCCGTTGCCGCCGGATGCCTACCGGCTGTCGCAGGGGGAAATCAGCACCGATGGCGGGGCGACCTGGAGCGCGGCGACGCTTCCCTATTTCCAGCCGCGGGGCGACGCGGCGGGAGCAGCCCCCGTTTTCCGTACCCGCTTCGAACACGCGCAGACGGATGCTGCGCGCAGCTGGTCGGTCTTCCTGCCGCGCTTCACCAGCGGCGTAGAGATCCTCGTCAATGGGACGGCAATCCTCGATACGCGGCGCAATCCGGCCACAACCCGCGTCGACCGGAATTTTTCCGTGCTGGCGCCGATCCCGCCGACGCTCCTGAAGGACGGGGCGAACGATCTCGTGGTCCGTCTTCACGTCTGGGGGCCGCTCACCGGCTATCTCGACACGCTTTACGT
>CAMPIK010000012.1 GCA_946886325.1 uncultured Shinella sp. | reverse complement strand
GCGCCCGTCGAGCCAGATCGCCTCCGAGCCGTCCTTCGCCACGTCGAAGGTGCGGAAGGCGAGGTTTTCGGTCACCGTCATGCGCGGCGCGCAGGCGTTCGCCAGTGGCTCCTCCGGAATGAAACGCACGTTGTTGACCCGCGTCTCCGGCCGCGTCGCGCCATAGGCCTTGCCCTTGACGGTGACTTCCCCGGTCTCGGCGGGCCGCTGGCCGGCCAGCACCTCGGCGAGTTCCTTCTGGCCGTTGCCGGATATGCCGGCGATGCCGACGATCTCGCCGGAGCGCACGACGAGGTTTTCGATATCGATCATCTTGAGGCCGGTGCGATCAGGTGCCCTGACCTTGCTGACGGAGAGCACCGCCCTGGCGTCGTCTGGAACCGGCAGGCGGGTGTCGAGTTCGGCGAGCTTGACGTCACCGATCATCATCGCCGCCATGTCGGCGGTCGAAAGCTCCGAGACCTTGCCGGTGCCGGTCAGCTTGCCGCGCCGGAGCACCGAGACGGCATCGGCGAATTTCGTCACCTCGTGGAACTTGTGGCTGATCATCAGCACGGTCAGTTCGCCGCGCTCCGTCATGCCGCGCACGAGGCCGAGCATCTCGTCGGCTTCGGCGGGCGTCAGCACCGAGGTCGGCTCGTCGAGCACGAGGAAGCGGCGGCCGAGATAGAGCTGCTTGACGATCTCCAGCTTCTGCTTTTCGCCGGCCGCAAGCTCGCTGACGGGCCTTTCGAGCGGGATGGTGAAAGGCATCGTCTCCATGAAGGCGGCGAGCGCCTTCTTCTCCTTCGCCCAGTTGATGACGGCGGGCACGTCGGTGCGGTTGATGACGAGGTTTTCCGCGCCCGTCAGCGACGGCACGAGCGTGAAATGCTGGTAGACCATGCCGAGGCCGAGCGTTGCCGCATCGCGCGGCGAGGCGATCGCCACCTCGCGGTCATCCACTTGAAGCTGGCCGGAGGTCTGGTGGTAGAAGCCCATGATGCATTTGACGAGCGTCGACTTGCCGGCGCCGTTTTCGCCGAGAAGCGCATGGAAGGACCCGGCCGGCACCTTGATCGAGACGTGGTCGAGCGCCGTGAAGGCGCCGAAGCGCATGGTCATGTCCACCGTCTCGATGCCGACGGCGGGAATGGTCTTTGCGGGCGGGATTTCGCCGATGATCCTGTTCATGGCAGCTGGCTCACGAAGGTCGCGGAACTGGAGACGGAACCGAAGACGCCGCCCTGCATCTTCACCATCTTGATCGCGGCAAGGTGGTTGCCGTAGTCGGTGGCACCGCAGCAGTCTTCCAGCATCAGGCACTCGAAGCCGCGGTCGTTCGCCTCGCGCATGGTGGTCGAGACGCAGACATCGGTGGTGATGCCGGTGAGGATGATATTTTCGATGCGCTTCTGGTTGAGGATCAACTCAAGATCGGTGGCGCAGAAGGAGCCCTTGCCCGGCTTGTCGATGATCGTCTCGCCCTCGAGCGGATAAAGCTCTGGAATGATGTCCCAGCCGGGCTCGCCGCGCACCAGGATGCGGCCGCACGGGCCGGAATCACCGATGCCGGCACCGATGCGCTGCGAGCGCCAGCGCTTGTTGGCGGGAAGGTCGGCGAGATCGGGGCGATGGCCCTCGCGGGTGTGGATGATGTGATAGCCCTTGGCGCGCATGGCGGTCAGCACCGCCTTGATCGGCTCGATCGGCGCCTGCACGAGCGAGAGATCATAGCCCATGTGGTCGACATAGCCGCCCTTGCCGCAGAAGTCGGTCTGCATGTCGATGATGATGAGCGCGGTATTGTCCGGCCTAAGGGCGCCGTTCCACGGCCAGGGATAGGGGTCGGCGTCAATAAAATGGCCCTTGCTGTCCACCATCGCATCCATCGTCCGCTCCTATTCGCCCGCAAGCCTGAGGGTTTCGCCAAAGCGCCTCGTCGGCCTGTCGAAGCCGCAGGAGGTGCCGTCCGTGACCTTGACCGCGTCTTCCCAGGGCAGCCGGTAGCGGCCCGCGACGAGGTCGTGCATGTAGCTGTAGGGCGCGTCGCCCGCGCCGCCTGCAACCGCGACATAGCCGCGATGGCCGAACTGGTAGATGTTGTTCTCGACGCCCCAGCCGAGCCGTGCCTCGCGCACGAGGTCCGGCCTGACCTCGGCCGTGATGATCTCGTTGACCCGGCCGCTCGTGCCATGGGCGATGATCGAGCCGTCGAAATTGCAGATCATGCCTTCGCCCATGGAATCGAAGGTGCCGTCCGTGCCGCACATGCAGACATTGGCCGTCACCATCAGGTTGCAGAAGGCGTTCGACTGGTTGGTGAAGCGCCAGGACTCGCGGATCGGCGCGGTGTAGCCGGCGGTGCGGATCATGATCTCGGCGCCCTTGTAGGCGCATTCGCGCGCCATCTCGGGGAACATGCCGTCATGGCAGATGATGAGGGCGAGCTTGGCGCCCTTCGGCCCGTCGATGACGGGAATGCCGAGGTCGCCCGGCTCCCATGGCTCGACCGGCACCCAGGGATGCATCTTGCGGTAATAGAGCTTCAGCTCGCCCTGATCGTCGATGACGATGCCGGAATTGTAGGGCATGCCGCCGGGGTTCAGCTCCATGATGGAGAAGCAGCCCCAGATGCGGTTGTCCCGGCAGGCCGCCTTGAAGGCCGCGACCTCCGGCCCGTCGAGCCGGCACATGATCTCCGGATTGATGTCCATCGAAAGCCCGTGCAGCGCATATTCCGGGAAGACGACGAGGTCCATGCCCGGCTGGTTGCGTCGGGCCTTGCCGACGAGATCGACGATGACCTGCGTCTGGCGCGCGAGATCGTCCTTCGTCACCGTATTCGGAAGCTGGAGCTGGACGAGGCCGATGCCGACGCCGTGCTCCGACTTGTTGAGGCCGCCGAGACCGTTCATGGCGTAGGTCCTTTCGTTCTCACTTTGTGATCGAGAGTGCGCCCGGCGCGCCGGCGAGCGAGCGGGTGGGCGAGGACGTCGCGACCAGGATCGCCAGCGTCAGCACGTAAGGCGCCGCATAGAAGAGGTAGTAGCCCTGCGTGACGCCGACGGATTGAAGCGCCGGGCCGAGTGCGCCTGCGCCGCCGAAGAGCAGGGCGGCGAGGAAGCAGCCGATCGGGTTCCAGCGCGCGAAGATGACGAGCGCGACGGCCATCAGGCCCTGTCCCGACGAGATGCCCTCGTTCCACGAGCCCGGATAGAAGAGCGACAGATAGGCGCCGCCGACCGCCGCGAGCGAGCCGCCGACAGCCGTTGCCAGCAGCCGCACCGTGTCAGGATTGAGGCCCATCGCGCGGGCGGCATCCGAACTGTCGCCGACGACGCGCAGGATGAGGCCGATCCGCGTGTTGCGGAAGGCCCACCAGAGGAAGACCGCGAGTGCTGCGCCGATCAGGAACAGCGCGTTGATGTTGAGCGCCGACTGGACCTGCGGGATGTCCGACCAGCCGCCGAAGGGGATGGAGGGAAGCTTCGGCGCCGAGGGCTGGATGAAGGGTTTTCCAAGGAAGAAGGCGAGCCCCAGGCCGAACTGCATCATGGCGATGCCGATCGCGATGTCGTTGACCTTGGGGAACTTGCAGATCCAGCCGTGGATGAGGCCGAAGACGGCGCCGGCTGCCATCGCGGCCAAAACGCCGAGCCAGGGCGACAGCGTCAGCACCGCGACGCCGTAGGCGGTCATCGCGCCGAAGACCAGCGTGCCCTCGAGGCCGAGATTGATGCGGCCGGAGCGCTCGGTGATCGCCTCGCCGAGCGAGACGAAGATGAAGGGCGTGGAGACGCGGATGGCGCCGGCGAGGATGGCGAGCGGCACGCCCCAGAGACCGATATCCTCCATCATGCGCTCCTTTTCCAGAGATCGGGGTTGAAGACGCGGAAGCGGCCGTAGAGCGTCTCGCAGAACAGGATGACGACGAAGAGCGTGCCCTGCAGCACGAGCACGGTCGCATCCGGCAGGCCCATGCGTCGCTGGATCAGGCCGCCCGACGCGTCGATGCCGCCGAGCAGGATGGCGACGGGAATGATCGCCAGCGGATTGTGCCTCGCGAGGAAGGCGACGAGGATGCCGGTATAGCCGTAGCCGGCGGCAAGCGAGGCATTGGCGCTGCCCTGCACCGCGACCACCTCGATCGTGCCTGCAAGCCCGGCAAAGGCGCCGGCGATCGCCGTGAAGCCGACGATGAGGCGGCCGACGGGCAGGCCCTGGATCTGCGCGGCGCGGACATTGCCGCCGGCGACGCGCGCGGCAAAGCCGAAGCTCGTCCACTCGATCAGCACATAGGAGACGATGCAGGCGACGACGCCGATGACGAGTCCCCAGTGCACGTCCATGCCGGGGATGTTGCCGAGCAGGTATTCCGCCGGCAGCGGCGCGGTCGAGGGCTTGTTGAGGCTCGCGGGGTCACGCAGCGGCCCCTCGATCAGGTGGTTCATCAGCGCGATGGCGATATAGGCGAGCAGCAGCGAGGCGATGGTCTCGTTGACGCCGCGATAGTGGCGGAGCAGCCCGGAAAGCCCGATCCAAAGGCCGCCAATCGCCATGCCGGCGAGGCCCATGAGAAGCCAGGTCAGCGCCGGGGGCGCGATTCCGACCAGCGGTAGGGCCATGGCAGCACCCGCGACGCCCCCGAGCACGACGGCCCCCTCGGCACCGATCACCACGAGCCCGAGCCGGGCCGGCAGCGCGACGCAGAGCGCGGTCAAGAGCAGCGGTGCCGCCCGGCTCAGCGAGTTCTGGACCGAGAACCAGCTTCCGAAGCCGCCGACATACATGATCTGGAAGAGCTGCGCCGGCGACTTGCCGAGGATGGCGATGAAGAGCGAGAAGAGCGCCAGGCCGACGAGGATCGCAAAGAGTGCGATCGCCAGCGGCTCGGCGCGGCGGGCCAGCCATTCGAGGAGGGGCCGGAACTGTCCGGCCCTCTCCGCAAGCGGCGTGACGGGCATGTTGGCTTCGATCGTCATGATCTTGCCGCTCCCGGGTTCAAGAGGTCGAGCCGACGACGCCTTCGACGAGGTAGCTCATGCTTTCGAGCTCGATCGCATCTTCCGCGAGCGCGGTGCCCTCCGGAACGACGACGTTGCCCTTGTTGTCCTTGAGGCCGTTCTTGTAGATCGAGTAGCCGCCGGCCATCATTTCGGCGAGCGTCGCGTCGAAGGCCTTGCGGCCTTCCTCCGGCACGGCCGGACCGAGCGGGCTCATCTTGACGAAGCCGTCCTTCAGGCCGCCGCGCACGAAATTGCCGAGCGCCTCGCCGGCCTGCGCCTTCTTCACGAAGTCCGAATAGACGTTGCCCCAGGCCCATTCGGCGCCGGTCAGGTATTTTTCCGGTGCCAGCGGGCTCTGGTTGGCATGGTAGCCGCAGACGAAGGCGCCGCGGCCGGCGGCGGTCTCGACGACGACCTTCGGGCTGTCCACATGGCAGGTGATGACATCGGCGCCCTGGTCGACAAGCGCATTGGTCGCCTCCGCCTCCTTGACCGCGAGCGACCATTCGCCGGTGAAGATGACCTGGCAGGTGATCGACGGATCGACGGAGCGCGCGCCGAGCAGGAAGGAGTTGATGTTCTGCAGCACCTGCGGAATGGGCTTGGCGGCAACGAAGCCGATCTTCTTGCTCTTCGAGGCATAGGCGGCGGCGATGCCGTTCAGATATTGCCCCTGGCCGATATAGCCGAAATAGGAGCCGGTATTGGCCGGATGCGTGCCCTCGGTCCACAGGCCGCCGCAATGGCGGAACTGGATGTCGGGATACTTCTTCGCCATCTCCAGCATGTGGGGGTCGAAATAGCCGAAGGAGGTCGGGAAGACGAGCGTCGCGCCGTCGAGATTGATCATCGATTCCATCGTCTTCTGGACATCGACGTTCTCCGGCACGTTCTCTTCCTCGACGACCGTGATGCCGGCCATCTCTTTCAGCATCGCCGCGCCCTCGGCATGGGCCTGGTTGTAGCCGTAGTCGTCCTTCGGGCCGACATAGATGAAGCCGACGGTGATGGCCGCCTGGGCCATGGCGGGTGTCAGCAGGCCGCCCGGGGCGAGACCGATCGCGGCCGCACTCATGGCGGAGGTCTTCAGGAAGCTGCGGCGGGAGAAGGGAGAGGAAAGGAGTTTGGTCATCGAAATGCTCCTTGCAACGGCGACGGCCGGGTTCGAGATGGGTACAGGAAAGTGTATGCAATGTGCGTGCCAGAATTTAACTCGCTGTTTTTAAATCGGATTTTTTAGGTACTTGTAGAGCCTGCAAAAAGTGCATGCAGTTTGCATCGATTCATGATGAATTTTTGGACGAAGCTTCCGCATCGCACAAAAAATGATCTGCGGGTGTTCGCCGCGATCGAGGGTGGCGATCGTTCGTAAATGCGGTGTGCAGGCCCGTTTATAACTGCCGGGTTTGACAGGGCCGCATGGGGCGGGCATCTGTATGCAGATTGGTGAAAGAGTCGCCCGTGGCAGAAGAAAGACGCAGAAAGGTCGTGCGCGCAGGAACGACCGTCGAACAGATGGTCCGCGCAATCGCCGACATGATCGTGACCGGCGACACCGTTCCGGGCGACAAGCTGGACGAGATTTCCCTGGCGGCGCGCTTCGACGTGTCGCGCACGCCGGTCCGCGAGGCATTGCGCGAGCTGTGCGCGATGGGCCTTGTCGAACGGCAGCCGAACCGGAGCGCCGTCGTCGCCAACGTGTCGGGCCGCTACCTGACGTCGATGTTCGAGGCGATGGCGGAGCTGGAAAGCATCTGCGCGCGCCTGTCCGCCGAGCGTATGACGACCGCCGAGCAGCGGTCGCTGGAACTGGCGCATCACGCATCGATCGGGCTCGTGAAGGCTGGCGCGGAGGAAGACTACGCCGCCTATAATGTCGAGTTTCACACGCGCCTCTATTCCGGCGCGCACAACGACCACATCTTCGATCTGGTCACCCAGACACGGGCGCGGCTTGCGCCCTTCCGCCGGGCGCAGTTCCGCCTGCCGGGGCGCCTCGCCAAATCCTACGACGAACACCAGAGCATCGTCACGGCGGTGCTGCGCGGAGAGGCGGATGCCGCAGGCAGGGCCGCCTATGCCCATGTCTCGATCGTCAGCGACGCAACGACCGTCTTCGCCACGGATTGACGCCTACCGCAACGACTACGCCCTGCCGGGCGGACATCCCGGCAGGGCGCAGTCGTTTGGCGATGCCGGCCGTCGCTTCAGGCGATTTCGACCAGCCGCTTTTCCTCGACGGACCGGACGGCCGCATCCGCCAGCACGAGCGCCGCGAGGCCATCGGCGCCGGACGGCGTGATGGTCGCGCCCTTCTCGATGGCTGCGATGAAGCTCGCGATCTCGTTTGCGTAGGCCTCTGTGTAGCGGGTCATGAAGAAGTCGTGCAGCGGCGGGCGGGTGTAGCCCTCGCCATTGGCGATCTCGATCGAGACGGGCCGCTGGTTCTCGGCCGCCACCATGCCCTTCGAGCCGTGCACCTCGATGCGCTGGTCGTAGCCGTAGGTGGCGCGGCGCGAATTGGAGATGATCGCCTGCCTGCCGGATGCCGTCTGGAGGATGACGGAGACGCTGTCATAGTCGCCGGCCTTGCCGATTTCCGGATCGACGAGCACGGCGGCCGTTGCCGAGACGGAGGCCACCTCTTCGCCGAGCAGGAAGCGCGCCATGTCGAAGTCATGGATCGTCATGTCGCGGAAGATGCCGCCGGAGCGCTTGATATAGTCGACCGGCGGCGCGCCCGGATCGCGCGAGGTGATCGTCACCATCTCGACGTCGCCGATGCGGCCCTCGTCGATCGCCTGCTTGACGGCCATGAAATGCGGATCGAAGCGGCGGTTGAAGCCGACCATCAGCTTGCCCTTGGTCTCCGCGACCACCTTCATGCAGGCTTTCACGCGGGAGACGTCGAGATCGATCGGCTTCTCGCAGAAGATCGCCTTGCCGGCGCGCGAAAAGCGCTCGATCAGGTCGGCATGCGTGTCCGTCGGCGTGCAGATCACAACGGCGTCAATGTCACCAGACGTTTCGATCTCCTCGATCGATCGCACGGCGCAGCCGTATTGTTTCGCGATCGCATCCGCGGCGGCCGGAACGGCGTCGGCGACGGCGACGAGTTGGGCATCGGCATTGCCGGTCACGGCCCTGGCGTGGACCTTGCCGATGCGGCCGGCACCGAGAAGACCAAATCTGACAGTCATGTTGTCCTCGTTTGAGTGAGTAGCGAATAGGGAATAGCGAATAGCGGGCAGTTGTCGGCGAACTATTCGCTATTCGCCACCCCCTATTCGCTCTTTAACTACGTCTTGCGCTTCTTCTGCCGGTAGACGTCGATGACGACGGCCGCCACGATGATCATGCCCTTGACGATTTCCTGATAGTAGGCATCGACGCGCAGGAAGGTGAAGCCCGAGGTCATCACGCCAAGGATGACGGTGCCGATCACCGTTCCGGTGATGCGGCCGACGCCGCCGGCAAGCGACGTGCCGCCGATGACGGCTGCGGCGATCGCGTCGAGTTCATACATCACGCCCATGCCGGCCTGCGCGGTCTGGGCACGGGCTGCGGTGACGACGCCTGCGAGACCCGCCAAGGCGCCTGCAATCGCATAGACCTTGATCAGATGCGCCTCGACATTGATGCCCGAGACGCGCGCCGCCTGCACATTGGCGCCGATCGCATAGGTGAACTTGCCGTAGCGCGTGTAGCGCAGCGCGATGTGGAAAATGACGGCGACGACGAGGAAGATGATGACGGGCCAGATGCCGCTGCCGATGAAGTTGAACTGGTCCGTCAGGCCCGAGACCGGCTGGCCCTTCGTGTACCATTTGGAAATGCCTCGCGCCGAGACCATCATGCCGAGCGTCGCGATGAAGGGCGGGATCTTGGTTCGGGCGATGAGCTGTCCGTTGACGAAACCGGCAAGAAGCCCGACGCAAATGCCGACCAGCACCGGCACGACGAAGGGCATGTCGGTCAGCCCCGGATAGAGCGCGCGCGGCCAGGCCGAGGACTGGGCGAGGCTGGCGGTGAACATCGCCGTCATGCCGACCACCGAGCCCGACGAGAGGTCGATGCCGCCGGTGATGATGACCTGCGTCACGCCGACGGCGATGATGCCGATGACCGAGACCTGGAGAATGATGATCGTCAGCCGCTGGGTGTTCATCAGGAAGCTCTGGCCGACGAAGATCCAGCCGAGAACCTCGTAAACCAGCGCGATGCCGACAAGGACGAGAAAGATGCTGAGTTCCGGCGGCAGCCGTCTCGCGCGTTTCTGCGTGGCGACCTGCGCCTGCGCTGCGGAATTCGTGCTCATGATGACCTCCCTCGGGCCGCTTCAGGCCCTCTTCTTCTCTATTGCGCAGCCAGTTCCATGACCTTGACCTGGGTGGCTTCCGCCCGGTCGAGGAAACCCGTGACGCGGCCCTCGTGCATCACCATGATCCGGTCGCTCATGCCGAGCACTTCCGGCATCTCCGACGAGATCATGATGACCGCGACGCCGTCGCGGGCGAGTTCGGTCACGAAGCGGTGGATTTCCGCCTTGGCGCCGACGTCGATGCCGCGCGTCGGCTCGTCGAGGATCAGGATGCGCGGGTTGGTCAGCAGCCAGCGGCCGATCAGAACCTTCTGCTGGTTGCCGCCGGAGAGATTTTCGACCCGCTCGCCGAGCGTCGGCGTCTTCACCCGGAGCTTGCGGCTCATCTCCTCGCAGACCGCCGTCACCTCGCGTTCGGCAACGAAGCCGTTCTTGACGAAGCGGTCCTGCAGCACCGCGATCTGCATGTTTTCCAATACGTCGAGGATGAGCAGGCAGCCGGTATCCTTGCGGTCCTCCGTCAGGAAGGCCATGCGGTTGCGGATCGCGGTGGTGGGGCTGTCGATGGTGACCGGCTTGCCGTTGATCTCGATCGTGCCCGAGCTTGCCGGCGTCACGCCGAAGATCGTCTCGGCGACATTGGAGCGACCCGAGCCGACGAGACCGGCGACGCCGAGGATTTCTCCGGCGCGCACCTCGAAGGAAACGTCGTGGAAGACGCCCTTGAGATTGAGGTTCTTCACCGACAGCACGACATCGCCGATCGGCACTTCTTCCTTGGGGAACATCTGCGTGATCTCGCGGCCGACCATCATGCGGATGATGTCGTCGCGGGTGACGTCGGTGGAGGCATGCGTGCCGATATACTTGCCGTCGCGAAAGACCGAGAATTCGTCGGCGATCTCGAACAGTTCGCTCATCTTGTGGGTGATGTAGACGATGCCGATCCCCTGCGAGCGCAGGTCGCGGATGATCTCGAAGAGATGGGCAACCTCGCGCTCGGTCAGTGCCGAGGTCGGCTCGTCCATGATCAGCACGTCGGATTCGTAGGAGACGGCCTTGGCGATCTCGACCATCTGGCGATTGGCGACGGAGAGGTCGCGCACCTGGGTCTCGGGATCGATGGCGATGTTCAGCCGCTGGAAGAGATCGGCCGTCAGGCGGCGCATCTCGGCGTGATCGACGAAGCCGAAGCGGTTCTTCGGCTCGCGGCGGATCCAGATGTTTTCGGCAACCGTCATGAAGGGCATCAGGTTCAGTTCCTGATGGATCATGGCGATGCCGTTTTCCAGCGCGTCGAGCGGCGACTGGAGGCGGATCTTCTGGCCCTTGAGCAGCACCTCGCCTTCATCAGGCGTGTAGATGCCGGCGAGGATTTTCATCAGCGTGGACTTGCCGGCGCCGTTTTCGCCCATCAGGGCGTGAACCGTGCCGCGCCGCAGCCTGAACTGCACGTCATCAAGCGCCACGACGCCGGGAAAGGCCTTGCGCACGCCTTCGGCAGACAAGAGATATTCGGCGTTCGGTACAGCGCGGCTCGCACGAACTGCGGCCATGGTGGTCGGGCTGACCATGGTCTCCTCCCTCCCGGAGCTACCTTGAACGGATTGAACGCGCGCACGCCTACGTGCGCGCGTTCACTAAGTCATCGAGTCAGGCGTCCAACAGCGGCGTGCGCTCAGTTCTTGGCCTGGAAGTTGGCAAGGTTGTCGGGCGTCACGAGCTGGAAGGGAATATACACCTTCTGATCGACGGCTTCGCCCTTCGCGAGCTTCAGCGCCGCATCGACCGCGCCCTTGCCCTGGCCTGCCGCGTCCTGGAAGACGGTGACGTCGAGGTCGCCGGCTGCCATGGCGGCAAGTGCGTCCTGCGTGGCATCGACGCCGCCGATGACGACGCTGTCCATCGATCGACCTGCGGCCTTCAGCGCCTGGATCGCGCCGATCGCCATTTCGTCATTGTTGGCAACCACGGCATCGAATTCGAGGCCGGCGGCGAGCCAGTTGGTCATCAGGTCGGCGCCCTGGGTGCGCGACCAGTTTGCGGTCTGCTCCTCGACGATCTCGAGGCCCTTGCACTCGTCGGTGGCGATGACGTCATGCACGTCCTGCGTCCGCACGCGAGCTGCCTGGTTGGACAGTTCGCCCATCATGACGACGATCTTGCCCTTGCCGCCGAGAAGCCGGCAGACTTCCTTGGTTTCCAGCGTGCCGGATTCCAGCTCGTTCGAGGCAACGAAGGCCTGGTTGTCAGGCAGTTCGTTGACGTTGACGGGCTCGCGGTTGACGTAGACGAGCGGGATATTGGCTTCCGCGGCGATCTTCGACATGGCCATCGTCGCATCCGTGTCGACCGGGTTGACGATGATCGCGTCGACGCCCGAAGCGATAAAGTTCTGGATCTGGCTCTGCTGCTTGGCGACGTCGTTCTGCGCGTCCTCGATCTGCAGTTCGACGCCGTCGAGGGTCTTTGCGTAGTCGGACATGCCGTTGCGCAGGACCGTCAGGAAGTTGTCGTCGAACAGCGCCATCGAGACGCCGACGGTCTCCGCATGCGCGGCCGTCGACATCATCAGCGCAAGCGTCGTACCCAGGATGAATTTCTTCATTGCTTTCTCCTCCTCAAAGCGGTGTCCGGCGGCACCTGATTGTCCGGATCGCTGCGTCTCCTCGCGCAGCCGGCCCTTGTTCCTCCCGGAAACATCGGGCCAAAACAGAATAAACAAACCGAGAATTCCATTCTTCGGAATGTTTATTCCATTTTCTGTTTGGGACGTCAAGCCTGTTCCATTTCGCCGACGTCCGAATTTCAAAGTCAGGGTGGTTGGCCGCAGTTTCAAAGGCGCGCCGCGAGGTAGGCCATGCTGTCGGCAACCGCCGTCTTCGGGTCCGAAAGCGTGTGGACGACCGGGGCGAAGGGCTCGAAGGAGAGCGGCCCGGCATAGCCGGCGGTGCGCAGCGCGCGGATCTGGCCCGCATTGTCGAGCCGGTCACCGTCGCCGACGAGGACCCGGTGCGGATCGCGCATGTCCGAAACGCCAACGGACGCGTCATCGACGCCCGAGATGTGCACGAGGCCGGTCAGGTCGCCAAAGAGGTCGGGTTCTCCGGCAAGGTGATGATGGAAGGTGTCGTGGACCAGCCGGAAGGTATCCAGCCCCTCGACCGCCGCGATCGCGTCGGCCGCCTCGCGCTTGGAACGCAGCGAGCAGATTTCGAACCCGAGCGGCTCGACGAGGCCGATGATGCCGGCGGCGTCGAGCATCGGCTTCAATGCCGACAGCGCCTGGCGGAGATTGGCCTGCCGCTCGCCGTCGGCCTGGCCGGTGCCGTCGTTCTTCGGCACCAGCACGAGCGCCTTTGCGCCGCAGGCGGCGGCGTAGTCGACCAGTTCTTTCGCCTCGACGGCGCGTGCCGCGGTCCATTCGTTGAAGCGCTGGAGGGCGTTGATCGAGAGGATCGACACGTCGTACCGGGCGGCGAGATCCTTCACCGTCTCCGGCGTCGTGCCGTCGAGAATGGCGTTTCCGGCGAGGTCGTTGCGGATTTCGACGTGGGCGATGCCGAGCGACGTCGCAAGGCTGAAGAAGGCGTCGAGCGACAGCGCGGGCGCCGTCATGTGGTTGAGAGCGAATGTCAGGGGCGGCATGAAAGGTGTCCTCCGGTGGCCGAGACTGCCGGCGCGGCGGTCTCGCATGTACGCGTGAGGATCGGGACGCCATCGGGCGGCGTCAAAGCGGAAGGCTGCGGGAGTGCCCTCATCCGTGAGAGATTACCAACGCGGATGATGGAAAACCATCATTCGCGGCGTCAGATATTCTCCGGAAGCAGGATGTCGAACGGCAGGAACGTCTGGCCCGGACCGGCATTTCCGGGCTTCTCGATGGCCGTCACCATGAGCGAAACGAGCTCCCGGCAGAGGAGGGGAAGCGGCGTGCTGATCGCCATCGTGACGACGTCGTCGGCCAGGCCGGCGCGCGATTCTGGCGTCAGTTCGTTGATGACGAGCTGTACCTTGCCGGCATAACCTTCCTCGCGCACGGCCGAGATGGCACCCTCCATGCCGCCGCCCGCGACATAGAGCCCGACGAGGTCGGGGTGCTGGGCAAGCAGGTTGGCGGTCGCCTCATGGGTGATCTCGCTGGTGTCGAGATTGACGAGCGGGTCCAGCACCTCGAAGCCCTCGCCCTTCTCGCGGAAGAACGAACGAAAGCCGATCTCGCGCAGTTCATGGCCGTGGAAGCGGTGGCTGCCGACGAAAATCGCCACCTTGCCGGGCCGTCTGGCGCTCCTGGCGATCATCCAGGCGGCGGTGCGCCCGACCTTCATGTTGTTGAGGCCGATATAGCCCTGCCGCATGTCGATGGCGAAATCCGACAGCAGGGAAAACAACGGGATGCCTCGGTTTTTCAGGTCCTCGACCAGCGTCGTGGTCGCGGGATAGTCCGGCGCCACGACGGCGAGCGCCTGGTTTCGCGCCGACAACAGTTTCAGCATCTCCGCCATTCCGGCCGGCGTCTGCGCCTGGATGAATTCGATCTGCGGCACGATCCGGGCGGTCGTGCAGGCCTGGCACGCCGCTTCGATCTCGCGGGCGAAGTTCTGGTAGAAGGCCTGGTTGGGGCGCTGAAAGCTGAATCCCAGCCGGTATTGCGGCAGGTCCTCGAAGACCCGCTGCCGGAGCAGACCCATCGCATGGTAGCCGATGGCGCTGGCGGCATCATAGACGCGCCGCGCCGTCTCCTCGCGCACGCGATGGCGCCCGTTCAGCACGCGGTCGACGGTGGCGACGCTGACGCCTGCGGCCTTCGCGAGATCGGATATGGTGGGTCGGGACATGGCGCTTCCGATGCGACGAACTCTCATTTCTGAATGAGAGAGTATGATGCATTTTGATGGATTCTATCATGGCTGGATTGAGTGCCGCAAGGCTCGGCGCTATCGTTCCTGCATGACATGGAGACCGGATCGGCAGACCGCACGTTGCGGGCCGGGTCGGGCGAGGAGGAAACGATGAAGCCGACGAAGCGGGACTACAGCCTTCTCGGGCGCGATGCCGAAGCGGCGGTCGCAAACGGCCTTGCCGCCGCCGAATGGTATCACACCGACATCCCGCGCAAGGAGATGAAGGCGCTGATGCAGCGCTCTGATGCGCCGGCGATCCGCGACACGGCGATCTGGCTAGGCGGCATGGTCCTTGCCGGCGGGCTCGGCATCTGGCTCTGGGGGACCTGGTGGGCGGTGCCGTTCTTCCTGGTCTACGGCGTGCTCTATGGCTCGGCGTCGGATTCCCGCTGGCACGAATGCGGCCACGGCACGGCCTTCCGGACGATGTGGATGAACGACGCGGTCTATCAGATCGCCTGTTTCATGATCATGCGCAATCCGGTCACCTGGCGCTGGAGCCATACCCGCCACCACACGGATACGGTCATCGTCGGGCGCGACCCGGAAATCGCCGTGATGCGGCCGCCGGACCTGCTGCGCCTCGCGCTCAATGTCTTCGGCCTTCTCGACGCCTGGCATGCCGTGGTGGACATGCTGCGCAATGCCGCCGGACGGATGAGCGCTGCGGAAAAGACCTTCATTCCGGAATCGGAACAGCCGAAGGCGATCCGCATCGCCCGCATCTGGCTTGCGATCTATCTCGCGACCATCGCTCTCTGTTTCGCCACCGGCTCGATCCTGCCGGCCATGCTGATCGGCCTGCCGCGGCTCTATGGCGCCTGGCACCATGTACTGACCGGCCTGCTCCAGCACGGCGGCCTTGCCGACAACGTCACCGATCACCGGCTCAACAGCCGCACCGTCCACATGAACCCGGT
>CAMPIK010000011.1 GCA_946886325.1 uncultured Shinella sp. | reverse complement strand
CATGCCGCAACCGTCATGCCGGGCTTCACCCATCTCCAGACCGCCCAGCCCGTGACCTTCGGCCACCATTGCATGGCCTATGTCGAGATGTTCGGCCGCGACCGCTCGCGGGTCCGCGATGCGATCGAGCGGCTTGACGAAAGCCCGATCGGTGCGGCAGCGCTCGCCGGCACCGGGTTCCCGATCGACCGGCACATGACGGCGGAGGCGCTCGGCTTCCGCGAGCCGACGCGCAACTCGATCGACACCGTCTCCGACCGCGACTTCGCGCTGGAGTTCCTGTCGATCGCGTCCATCGCTGCGACGCACCTGTCGCGCCTCGCCGAGGAAATCGTCATCTGGTCGACGCCGCAATTCGGCTTCATCCGGCTGTCGGATTCTTTCTCGACCGGTTCATCGATCATGCCGCAGAAGAAGAATCCGGATGCCGCCGAGCTGGTGCGCGCCAAGACGGGCCGCATCAACGGCTCGCTGGTCGCGCTGCTGACCGTCATGAAGGGCCTGCCGCTCGCCTATTCCAAGGACATGCAGGAAGACAAGGAACAGGTCTTCGATGCCGCCGAAAGCCTGGAACTGGCGATTGCCGCGATGACCGGCATGGTGCGCGACCTGACCGTGCGGACCGACCGCATGAAGGCCGCCGCCGGCTCCGGCTTCTCGACCGCCACCGACCTTGCCGACTGGCTGGTGCGCGAGGCGGGCCTGCCCTTCCGCGACGCCCACCACGTCACCGGCCGCGCCGTTGCCATGGCGGAAGAAAAGGCCTGCGATCTGGCGGACCTGTCGCTTGCCGATCTGCAGTCGATCCACGCGGCGATCACCGACAAGATCTACAATGTCCTGACCGTCGAGGCCTCGGTCGCAAGCCGGACCTCCTTCGGCGGCACGGCACCCTCAGGCGTTCGCCAGCAGATCGCCTGGTGGCGCGGGCGGCTTTGATCAGCGCCTGGAATCAGGGTCTGTGAACTTGCATCACCAGAATGAGGGTGCACAAGAGCACGGGCTTTCGCTAAGAAGCTTGGCAAGACGCGCAACCGGCATCGAGGAACGGGCGAATGAACTGGGGTAGTTTCGGCAGAATGGTCCTTGCTCTGGCACTTGCCGGAACGATGCTGGCATCCTGCGGCCGCAAGGACGATCTGGACGCGCCGGGCGCCGGGCCGGTCGTCAAACGGGCGGACGGCACGACGGTGAAACAGGACGTCGAAGACCGCCCCTTCCTTCTCGACCCCCTTCTCTGACGGACCCGCACCCGTGAACCATTTCGAATATCGCGACGGCATTCTCTTCGCCGAGGACGTGCCCGTCCCCGAGATCGCCAAGGCCGTCGGCACGCCCTTCTACGTCTATTCGACGGCGACGCTCGAGCGGCACTACAAGGTCTTCTCGCAGGCCTTCGACGGCGTCGATGCCATGGTCTGCTATGCCATGAAGGCGAATTCCAACCAGGCGGTGCTGAAGACGCTCGCCCGGCTCGGCGCCGGCGTCGATGTGGTCTCCGAAGGCGAACTGCGCCGGGCGCTCGCCGCCGGCATCCCCGCCTCGCGCATCATGTTTTCCGGCGTCGGCAAGACGCCGCGCGAAATGGACCTCGGCATCGAGGCCGGCATCTACTGCTTCAACGTCGAATCGGAGCCGGAACTGGAGGTTCTGAACGCCCGCGCCGTGAAGGCCGGCAAGCAGGCGCATGTCTCCTTCCGCATCAACCCCGACGTCGATGCCCGCACCCATGCGAAAATCTCGACGGGCAAGAAGGAAAACAAGTTCGGCATTTCCTGGGAACGCGCCCGCGCCGTCTACGCCCATGCCGCAACCCTGCCCGGTATAAAAGTCACCGGGATCGACATGCATATCGGCAGCCAGATCACCGAGCTGCAGCCCTTCGACGACGCCTTCAAGCTGCTGCGCGAACTGGTCGATACGCTGCGCGGCGACGGCCATGCGATCGACCACGTCGATGTCGGCGGCGGCCTCGGCATTCCCTACAAGACCGACAACCAGCCGCCGCCGCTGCCCGACGCCTATGCGGAGATCGTCAAAAACCAGTTGAAGGGGCTCGATTGCCGGATCGTGACGGAACCCGGCCGGCTGATCGTCGGCAATGCCGGCATCCTCGTCACCGAAGTGATCTACGTGAAGGACGGCGGGCAGAAGACCTTCGTCGTCGTCGACGCGGCGATGAACGACCTCATCCGCCCGACGCTCTACGAGGCCTGGCACGAAATCCAGCCGGTGCGCCTTTCGGCCGCCAATGCGCCGCGCATCAAGGCGGACGTCGTCGGTCCCGTCTGCGAGACGGGCGACTATCTGGCGCTCGACCGCGAAATGGCGATGCCGCGCTCCGGCGACCTCATCGCCGTCGGCTCGGCCGGTGCCTATGGCGCCGTGCAGGCCGGCACCTACAATTCGCGGCTTCTCGTGCCGGAAGTGCTGGTCAAGGGCGGCGAATTCCACGTGATTCGCCCGCGCCCGACCTATGAGGACCTGATCGGGCTGGATGCGCTGCCCGCCTGGCTTGCCTGAGCCTTTCGGCTTTTTCGGCGAACGGCGCATAACCTCTGAAAACCGCGTGATCGACGATCACGTTTTCGCGCGCGCCCTCGTCTTCGCCACAAAGAGTGTTATCCTTTTGCCGGAAAGCCAAGGTTGCCGGCCAATCCGGCTGGCACGTCAACCGGACACGAGGGCTGATGATCGGCAACGGCAACGCATCCAGCGAAGATCGAAATGCGGGCAGCGAGGTGGCCCGCCGGCTGAAGCCGAAACGCATTGCCGCGCAGGCCGTGCTCTTCGCCGAGGCCCTGCTGCCGCCCCTTCTGCCGATCCTGCTTCTTGTCGCCGTCTTTCTGTCGCTCACCTGGTTCGGCTATTTCCGCCATGTTCCGGCCTGGCTTCATGTCGGTACGATTGCCGCCTTCATTGCCGGTCTTGTATGGCTTGTTTCTCGCCTGAAGGGCGCCGCATGGCCGGAGCCCGATCGCGCCCACCGCATGCTGGAGGAGCGGAACGGCCTTGTGCACCAGGCGATCCGCGTGCAGGACGACAGGCCCGCAGGCGGCGGCCCGCTCGCCGAAGCACTCTGGCGCGAGCACCAGACCCGCATGGCACGGATGATCGGCGCCTTGCAGGCTGGCCTTCCTGAGCCCGACATCGCGCGCCACGACCGCCACGCCTTGCGCGCCGTCCCGCTGCTTCTCGTCGCCGTCGCCTTCGCGTTTTCCTATTCGAACCGCGGCGGACTGCTGACCGACATCGTGACGCTGCGCCAGCCGGCCGAGGCACAGCCCGACGTGCGCATCGACGCCTGGGTCACGCCGCCGGCGCATACCGGCCGCGCGCCCGTCTTCCTGACCGGCACCACAGAGACGGTTGCCGGAGAAATCCGCATCCCGCAGTTCAGCGAATTGACCGTGCGGGTGACCGGAGCGGACGGGAAAGCCGATGTGTCCTACCGGGGCCAGGAAGAGACCGAAGCCGAGGTGATCGAGCCGACGCTCCCGGACGAAAAGGAAAAGGCAGCCGAAGGCGGAACACCGGCTGGCGACACGCAGCAGAACGTTGCGGCCGCGAGCGGCCCGCAGACGATGCTCTACAAGATCACCCGCGACGGTGAACTGGCAATCGACGGGCGCACCTGGGCCTTTTCCGTCATTCCGGACCGCGTTCCGGACATTGCTTTCGACGGTCTGCCGAAACAGACGGTCGCGGCAGCGCTCGAAATCAGCTTCATCGCCAAGGACGACTACGGCATCCAGGATGCCTGGGCGGAAATCGTGCCTGTCGAAGAGCAGGCCGCCGATGCCCGGCCGCTCTATCCGCCGCCGGAGTACCGCCTCGATCTGCCGCGCCGCAGCGCCCGCGATGCCAAGGGCACGACGAGCCGCAACATTTCCGAACATCCGATGGCGGGCAAGCGCGTCAGGATCACCCTCGTCGCGCGCGACGCCGCCGGTCAGGAAGGCCGCAGCCAGCCGCAGGAAATGGTCCTGCCGGCCCGCAACTTCTTCGAACCGCTGGCCGCTGCCGTCGCAGAGCAGCGTCAGGTCTTCGCGCTCGACGCCAACCAGATGCCGAAGGCCATCGCGCTCAACCAGGCGCTGATGATCCGGCCGGAAGAAACGATCCCCAACCTGACGCATTACCTGCTGCTGAAATCGGCGCAGGCGCGCATGAAACTCGCCTATAACGACGACCTCAAGCGCGAGACTGCGGACTATCTCTGGGAGATCGCTCTTGGCATCGAAGACGGCAATCTCTCTCTTGCAGATCGGCGGCTGCGCGACGCTCAAAAAGCGCTGGCCGACGCGCTCGAGCGCGATGCTTCGGATGAGGAAATCGCCAAGCTTATGCAGGAACTGCGCGAGGCCATGCAGGCCTATATGCAGGAACTGGCGCGGCAGGCGCAGAAGAACGGCCAGATGCAGCAACAGGCCCAGCAGGGTCAGGTCCTGCGCCAGCAGGATCTCGAGCGCATGATGGACCAGATCGAGAATCTGGCGCGATCCGGCTCGAAGGATCAGGCGCGCCAGCTTCTGTCCGAAATGCAGCGCATGATGAACAACCTGCAGGCAGGCCGCATGCAGCAGGGACAGCAAGGCCAGCAGAACGACGCGATGCGCCAGCAGATGGACAAGCTCGGAAAGCTGATGCAGGAGCAGCAGCGGCTGATGGACCAGACCTTCAACTTTGACCAGGCGCTGCGCGACCGCATGCAGCGCGGCGATCCGCAGCCCGGCCAGGAAGGTGAGGAAGGCGAACAATCCGAGCAGCAACCGGGCGACAACGGCCAGCAGTCGCCGACCGACCAGATGACCGCCGAACAACTGCGACAGGCCCTGAAGGACCTGAAAGCGCAGCAGGAAGCGCTGTCAAAACAATTGGGCGAACTAGGCGAAGCTTTGAAGGGCATGGGCATGGAGCCCGGCGAAGGCTTCGGCCAGGCCGGACGCGAGATGGACGGCGCCTCCGAATCGCTTGGTCAGGGTCGCGGCGAATCGGCCGTCGGAAGCCAGGGCCGCGCGCTGGAGGCGCTGCGCCAGGGCGCACAGGACATGATGAACCAGATGCAGGCCATGGGTCAGGGCCAGGGACCCGGCCAGGGCATTCCGCAGGCGGGCCGGAATGGACGCGATCCGCTCGGCCGCGATCGTCCGACAAGCGCCGAAGGGCCGGATTATGACGGCCGCACGCAAATTCCCGAAGAGATCGACATCCAGCGGGCCCGCGAGATTCTCGACGAAATCCGCCGGCGCCTCGGAACCGGCATGTCACCGGGACTGGAGCGGCAATATCTGGAACGCCTGCTCGGCATCCAATAGGACACGGCAAGCCGGCGCTCTGTCAGGTTTGGCGAAGGCGTCAGGCCGCCAGGGCGCGGGCCACGGCCATGCGGATATCCGGCAGGCTGAAGGGCTTGCTGACGACATCGACGACCTTGCCGTTCAGGTCTTCTGCCCGCTCGCGCTGTTCGGCATAGCCGGTCATCAGCAGGATCTTCAGGCCAGGATGCGATTCGGACGCGCGGTGCGCCAGTTCGATGCCGTCCATGACAGGCATGCGGATATCGGAGAGCAGCAGGTCGAACGCGCCGCCGCGCAGCGCTTCCAGTCCGGCGGCACCGTCGCCGGCCTCGACAGTCTCGTGGCCATCGAGCTTCAGGGCGCGCGCCACGAAAATGCGCAGGGCATCCTCGTCCTCGGTGATCAGGATCTTCGCCATCATTCCCCCTTTGAAACGCCTCATCGCGTTCCGGTCGCGCGGCCCGTCCGCCGCAGGTTCACTGCCAGCCCGACCGCAAGAGACCAGAGTTTCCTTTGCGATCGGTAAACGGGCCGTGGGGGAATCTGAAGGTCGGCCTAAGCGGCGTCGCCCGTGACGATGCCGACGAACGGCAATTCGCGAAAGGCATAGGCCACGTCCATGCCGTAGCCGACGACGAAATAATCGGGGCATTCGAAGCCGATATAGTCGGCATTGAGCTCGACCTCGCGCTTCACGCTCTTGTCGAGCAGGACGGCGATCGTGACGTTTCGGGCGCCGCGCTCGTACATCAGTTCCTTGGCAAAACGAAGCGTCCGGCCGGACTCCAGGATATCGTCGATCAACAGGATATCGCGCCCGGTGACGTCGCTATCGATGTCCTTGATGATCTTGACGCCCTGCGAAACCGTTCCCTTGCCGTAGCTCGAAAGCGTGATGAACTCGACTTCGGGCGCGAGCCCGGCGGAATGCATCGCCCGGATGAGGTCGGCTGCGAAGATGAAGGAACCCTTCAGGATGGAGATGACCAGCAGGTCCTGGATCGGCCCGGCCTTGATCTGGGCGGCCAGCTCATTGTTTCGAGCGGCGATCACTTCGGCGCTGAAAAGGGTATCGATGGTCTTTCCGCGCACTACATGCATCGCAACGCCACTCCGGTCGGCAAGATTGCGGCGGCCTCACCCGGCCACCCTTTCGTGCCGCTTAGCACAGTCACTCGGCCGGCGCACCAGCCGCTTCGAAGGAAACCGCGACTTCCGGCATTTTTGAGCCGGAATAGGGCACGCGCAGCACGAAGCTCTCCTGCCCGCCGGCCGGCAGCGGCGCATCGAACGTCGTGACCCGCTGCGTCGTGACGCGACCCGAGGCGATGATATCGACGGATATTCCAGGCGTAACGCGGCTCTCGGACGCGCCGTTTTCGACGGTTCCGTAGACCGCGAGCACCTTCATGCCGTTCTGGTCCTCGATCCGCTTTGTCACCTCCGTGATCGCGAGAGACGGCGCGACCGGCGCTGCGAATGCCGCGCGGAGCGCCGACAAGCCGCCAGAAAGGGAGAACACCGCGAGAAACGTGAGCGCGATGACGGCCGCGAAACCCCGTGCCGGCAACCATTGCAGGAAGCGCTCCGTGAGCTTGAGTGCGCCGACGCCAAGACCGATCGAACGGCGCAGCCACGGCGCCAGTTCCTTCACCGGCTGGGTCACGGGCCGACGATTGTCGTTGCGCACCCGCCTGTCCCAGGTCTGGCTTGCCAGCGGAAGCACCACGAACTGCGCGTCCACGACGTCGAACCGGCGGCGGAGGACCGCGGCACCACGGATCGGCGCGGGCTCGGGCAGGATGAGATCGACGGAACGGTCCGTTCCACGCGGCTTCGAACGAAAGGCTGTCATTGGCGTCACCTCCCTCGCCGCGACGGATCGCGGCAGGTCAATTTCACCCGCAAGAACTCGGGCATTGAATCGAATCCTTACGAAACGTAAACCATATTGGTTAATGCTTCGGAAACCGGCCTTGGAGGGGCCTTGTTTCCATGCGATCCGCCGTCCGGGCAGCGCGTCGGCAAAGACGGGGATCGCGCTGACCAGAACCGGATTGACCCATTGATTCACTTCGAGAATGTCGGCTTGCGCTATGGTATGGGTCCGGAGATTCTTCGCGACCTGACCTTCGACATCCCGCACCGCTCGTTCCAGTTCCTGACCGGCCCGTCCGGCGCCGGCAAGACCACGCTTTTGCGCCTGCTCTTCCTCTCCCTGCAGCCGACGCGCGGCCTGATCCGCAGCTTCGACCGGGACATCGCAACGATCCCGCGCGACGAACTGCCCATGCTGCGCCGGCGCATCGGCATCGTCTTCCAGGATTTTCGCCTGCTCGACCACCTCACGACCTACGAGAACGTCGCCCTGCCGCTCAGGGTGCGCGGCAAGGAGGAGAGCACCTACAAGGCGGACGTGCTGGAACTTCTCAAATGGGTCGGCCTCGGCGAGCGCATCAATGTGCTGCCGCCCGTCCTCTCCGGCGGCGAGAAACAGCGCGCCGCCATCGCGCGCGCGCTGATCGACCGGCCCGAACTGCTGCTTGCCGATGAACCGACAGGCAATGTCGATCCGCCGATGGCCCGCCGGCTGCTCAGCCTCTTTCTCGAATTGAACCGCCTTGGCACGGCGGTCGTGATCGCGACCCACGATCTCTCGCTGATGGACCAGGTGGAGGCCCGCAGAATGATCCTCTCGGAAGGGAGGCTCGACATCTATGACTGATCAGGAGACGGCACAACCGGCGGCAAGTCCGCAGCAGCGCCGGCCGGAAATGAAGGTCCGTCCGACGGCGCCGATCGTGCCGCCGTCCAATGTTTCCGGCAATGCGCTGATGCTGGTGATCGCGATCATGGCCTTTCTCGCCTGCCTCACCTTCGGCGCCGTCAGCATGGTGCGGGCGACGGCCGCGAGCTGGCAGAGCCAGATTTCCCGCGAGATCACCATCCAGATCAAGCCGGACGATGCACTGGACATGGAAACGGCGCTGCGCGACGCCCGCGACATCGCGCTGACCTTCTCCGGCGCCCGCGACGGCCAGATCGTCGACCGCGCCGCAACGGCGCGCCTCCTCGAACCCTGGCTCGGCGAAGGGCTGAACCTCGACGATCTGCCGGTGCCGCGTCTCGTCATCATCACGATCGACGAGCAGAACCCGCCGGATTTCGCGGCGATGCGGACCGCGATCATCGCAAAGGTGCCGCAGGCGATCCTCGACGATCACCGCACCTGGGTGGACCGTCTCGTCGCCATGGCACGCACCACGGCCCTGATCGGGACGGGTGTTCTCGTTCTGGTTTTCTCCGCAATGGTGCTGACGGTGGTCTTTGCGACGCGCGGCGCGCTTTCGGGCAATCGCCATATCGTCGAGGTGCTGCATTTCGTCGGCGCGGAAGCGGGCTTCGTCGCCTCGGAATTCCAGAAACACTTCCTGAAGATCAGCCTGAAAGGTTCCTTTG
The DNA here is from genome assembly GCA_946886325.1 of uncultured Shinella sp. The sequence continues at coordinate 6,630 of CAMPIK010000011.1, read as the reverse complement.
CCGGCGGAGCGCTGGCAGCCCTCTGCTTCCTGCTCGCCGGCTACTGGCAGAGCCAGACGCTCGCCACGCCGCAGAGCGACCAGGCGACGGCGCTCTTCGGAACCTTCTCGATCGGCCTGACCGGCTATCTCGGCATCGCGGCAACGATGATCATCATCGCCCTCCTGACGACGTTGACCGCGCGCTTCACGGTGATGCGCACCATCTACGAAATCGATCTCATCCGTTCCGACCCTGCGCGCAGCGAAGGAACGCCCAATACATGACGCAGCTTCTTCGTCACAATGTCGCTATCCAGACTACTCAATGCCGCAATCTGGGAGTATGCACGGACTATGAACTCGGGTGATCACGCCAGATTCGTTGTGCCGCCGGAAACCGGCGCCGCAGGGGCATCGCGTTGGCGAATTCGCCCCATACGCCGTTTCGTGCGCCTTTTCCTGATCATCATGCTCGTGGCCGGCATGGCAGCCGTTGCCGGATTTCTCCGTTTTGCAGAGAAGATCGCCGCGCTAGAACCGCCGGCCAATCCGCAGGCCGACGCCATCGTGGTGCTCACCGGCGGATTTCAGCGCATAGACCAGGCCATCGATCTGTTGCGGAGCGGTGCCGGCGAGCGCCTGCTGATCTCAGGCGTCAATCCCACCACGAGCAGCAGGCAGATCCGCGAATTCACCCAGGCCTCGTCAACGCTCTTCGAATGCTGCGTCGATATCGGCCATGACGCGATCGACACGATCGGCAATGCCAACGAGACGGCGCGCTGGATCAGCGACCACGGCTATCGCCGGGTGCTGGTCGTCACCAACAACTACCACATGCCGCGCAGCCTGCTCGAACTGCGCCGCAGCGACAACCGGACCGAATTCCTCTCCTATCCGGTCGTGAACTCGGACCTCAAGTCGCGCAACTGGCTCTCCGAGCCGATCGTGATGAAGACGATGCTCTGGGAATATGTCAAATACTCCGCCGCCAAACTGCGCGATCTCGCGGGTGCCGACACGTCATCGGGCCTCAGGGGCGAACCATCCGGTCAGGCGGCCATGGCCTCCCAGTAGACGCGAATCTCCGCCGCAGGCTGCGACACCTGCAAACACGCGGAGCCAAGGGTGTTTTCCGGCCGCTTTTTATCGTGTAGGCAGGCGGCAATGCCGAGGAGACGTCCCGCCCCATGATTGCCGTGCGATCCATCCTGTTCAACACCGCCTTCTATCTCAACCTGATCGTCCAGATGATCGTGCTGACGCCGGCCTATTTTCTCCTGCCGCGCAGGAAGGCCTATATCATCCCGAAGAACTGGGTCCGGACCAATCACTGGCTGTTCGAGAAGATCGTCGGCACGACCTTCGAGGTGGAAGGCGTCGAGAACATTCCGAAGGGAAGCTACATCTTCGCGCCGAAGCACCAGTCCTTCTGGGATGCCTATGCGCTGCTGCCCTGGCTCGATGATCCGTTCTACATTCTGAAGCGCGAACTCACCTGGATTCCGCTCTTCGGCTGGTACGTGCTCAAGCAGCGCATGGTGCCCGTCAATCGCGGCGCGCGCGGCAAGGTGATGACCGAGGTGATGGAGCGCGCCAAGGCGGAAATGGCGACCGGGCGGCAGTTGATCATCTATCCGGAAGGCACGCGCCGCCCGCCCGGCGCCGAGCCCGAATACAAATACGGCATCGCCCGCCTCTATCGCGATCTCGACGTGCCTGTCGTGCCCGTCGTCATGCATCCGGGGCTCTTCTGGCCGCGCCGTAAATTCCTGCGCTTTCCCGGCCATTTCAAGGTCCGCATCCTGCCGGCCATCCAGCCCGGCATGGACCCCGACGCCTTCCTCGCCCACCTGATCGACGTGATGGAGACGGCAAGCGACAGGCTGCTCATCGAGACCGTCGAGGCGAACCCGCATCTGCCGCTGCCACCGACGGCCGCGTCGCGGATTGCCGAACTGAGGGCGCGCCCGGCGGCGTGATCCGCGCGGCCGGTCAGGGACGAGCCGCGGCCTCCACCTCTTCAAGCCATTGGTCGCGGATGCCCATCTCGCGCAGGTGTGCGAGCGTGTTGGTGACATAGTCGATATTGGGGCCGGACTTGCCATAGGCCTCGCGCACCGTCGCTGCCGCCTCGTCGATGTCGAGAGCGCCCGCATATTGCCGGTGGGTCCGATCAATAATGTAGGTCAGCGCCTTCAGCCGGCGGCCGTCGGCAAGCGCGATCGGCAGGATGCGCTCCTTGTAGACATGGGTCACGAGCTCCCGTTCGCGCAAATAATCGAGCACCGCAGGCCACCGTTTCGCGGCGACGCGAAAGGCGATGCCACGGCAGGAGCCGCCCCGGTCGAGGCCGAGCACAAGGCCGGGACGATCGGGCGTTCCGCGATGAACCCAGGACCGGACGCAGAGCGACCGGCGGAAGCCATGCAGCCGTGCCTGATGCCGCTCCTCGATCTCGAAACCGGGATTCCACATCAGCGAGCCGTAGCCAAAGACCCAAAATTCGGCGATATCCAAAACTCTCTTGCCGCCTCCACCGGAAAGCCGCCGCAATTGGCGGATTCTTCAAGTGATATAGGCAAATTCGATACAAGCCGCCACCACGGAGAAGACCATGCCATCGTCGAAGGCGGGCGCGCAGCCCGAAAGCGGACGCAAGTTCCGATGGCTGGTGATCGGCGTCGTGCTCGTCGCCGCGCTCTATACGGGCGGCTGGTTCTATGGCGCCGGCTGGGTGAAGGACCTGTTGGCGCAGAACCTCGAGCGCAGCGACCGGAACGTCACGCTCTCCTGCCCCGGCCTCGACGTGCGCGGCTATCCCTTCCGCATCGGCGTCTTCTGCGATCGCATCGGCATCGACGACCGGACGGCGGGCGCCTCGCTCTCGACCGGGGCCTTACGCTCCGCCGCCCAGGTCTATCGCCCCGGCCACGCCATCGTCGAACTGGACGGACCGGCTGAGATCAGGGCGTCGCGCGGTCTTTCGATCGGCGCCGACTGGCGGCTGCTGCGGGCGAGTTTCGTGGCCAACCTGTCCGCCCTCGACAGGGCCTCCATCGCCTATGACGACCTGACCGGCACGGCGGCAAGCGGCAACAGCGGTCTTGACGCGCGCTATGCGATCCATCACGGCGAGATGCATGTCAGGCAGAACGGCCCCGCGCTCGACGTCGCGGCCTCCGCCGACGGCTTGTCCTTCGAAGGCGCCGGGACGCGCCTGCCCGCCATCGATATCGCCACCGACCTGACCTTCGCCGATGCTGCGGACTGGCTGAGCCGACGCGGCCCGCCGCGCGACTTCCCGCTCGGCACCAGTGGCGACCTGCGCCGCCTGTCGATCGATCTCGGTGGTGGAAGCGTCGCCAATCTCACCGGCCGGTTTCAGTTCGGCGACGACGGTTTGCTGAACGGTGCGTTCGACCTCGACGTTCGCGGCATCGACCCGTGGCGCGATGCCATCCAGACGGCGTTTCCCGAAACGGCGTCCACGATCGGTAATATCGCGGAGACGGTGCGCGCACTCTCAAGCGACGGCAAGAATGCCACCGTCAAACTGACCGTGACCGACGGGACCGTCTATCTCGGCCTGATCCCCATCGCCTTCATCGCACCCGTCTGACGGGCCTCACTTCGTCTTGTCTTCCACCGGCCGGCCGAAATTCGGTGCCGCCGTGTCCTGGCCGGCATCAATGATCGAGCGGCGGATGGCGCGGGTGCGGGTGAAGAGGTCGAAGAGCTTCTCCCCGTCGCCCCAGCGGATCGCGCGCTGCAGATAGGCAAGGTCTTCCGAGAACCGCGCCAGCATTTCCAGGATCGCGTCCTTGTTGTGCAGGCAGACGTCGCGCCACATGGTGGGGTCGGAGGCGGCAAGGCGCGTGAAATCGCGAAAGCCCGAGGCGGAATATTTGATGACTTCCGATTCCGTCACGGTTTCGAGGTCGTCGGCCGTACCGACGATATTGTAGGCGATGATGTGCGGCAGGTGCGAAACGATCGCCAACACCTTGTCGTGATGCTCGGTGTCCATTTCATCGACCTTGGAGCCGAGCGCCTCCCAGAAGGCGGCGAGCCGATGCTTCGCGTCCTTGTCCGTGCCGTGCACCGGCGTCAGGATGCACCAGCGGCCCTGGAACAGTTCCGGGAAGCCGGCATCCGGGCCGGAATGTTCGGTGCCGGCGAGCGGGTGGCCGGGGATGAAGTGCACATTGCGCGGCATGTGCGGCAGCATCTGCGCCACGACCGACCCCTTGGTGGAGCCGACATCCGTGACGATGGCGCCGGGTTTCAGATGCGGCGCAATCTCCTGCGCCACGGCACCCGATGCACCAACGGGCACGGAGACGACGACGAGATCGGCGTCGCGCACCGCCTCGGCGGCTTCCAGCATATAATCCGTCCCGAGATCGAGTTCGCGGGCACGATCCAGCGTTTCCTGGCTGCGGGTGGCGATCGAAACGCGCGGCGCTAGGCCCTTCTGCTTGACCGCACGCGCGATGGAGGAGCCGATCAGGCCGATGCCGATGAGGGCGATCTTGTCGAACTGCTGAGTGGACATGTGCTGCGCGCCCTCTATCCCGGCTTTCCCTGTCGCCGCTTGCGCGGTTACCGGTGCCTTATCGGGCGAAGGCGGGCTTGTCGAGGGTCAGCCGGAAAGGCCGTCCCGGGTGGTGGGGACCCCGTGCGGCGCGATGACCGGGACGAAGACGCGACGGGAGGCACGCGCCGCCACCGGCAGCCCCTGGTAGAGCCGCTTCTGCGCCTCGACGACGATGACGCCGGAGAACATCGGCCAGAGCGCGCGGCCGATCCGCTCGAAGGCGCCGCGCAGCTTCTGGATGCCGCGCAGTTTCGACGGCGGAAAGAACAGCGCCTCGGCGGATGCGCCCGGCGTGAAATTCGTCTCGCGCAGCAGGTGGGTGAGCTGACGGCGGGAATAGGGCCGCCCCGAACCGAACGGCGTATGTTCCATGCGCGCCCAGACACCGCGGCGATTGGGAACGACGATGACCAGCCGTCCGCCGGGCGCCAGCACCCGCCAGAGCTCTTTCATCGTTTCCCGCGGGTTTTCGGCAAACTCCAGCGAATGAACCATCAGCACGCGGTCGATCGAGGCATCGGGCAGCGGCAGTTCCTCGTCGAAGACGAGCGCCGTGGAGGACAGCTCGCTCGGCGGCCAGTTGATCGCCCCCTGGCCGGCCGGCATCAGCGCGAAGGTGCGTTCGGTATCCGTACGGAAACGATCGAGATAGGGGATGGCATAGCCGAGCCCGACAAGCCTTTCGTCGGGAAGCCGCGCCCAGATCGACGACAGCGCCATCGCGATCGACTGGTCTGCGAGCCGCCCGAGGGGAGAGTGATAGAACTCGCGAAGGTCGACGATATCTGCATGCATGGAAGAGATGTTAGCGATCGCCCGATGGACTTCAAGGCCCGGCGCTTTACATTCGCGGCAACGACACGCCTCAGGAATGACCGGAGACCGCCATGCAGACGCTCGAAATCGAACTCTTCCCCTGCCGCAGCGACAATTTCGGCGTGCTGCTGCACGATCCGGAGACTGGCGCGACGGCCAGCATCGATGCGCCGGAAGAAGGCCCGATTATCGAGGCGCTGGAACGGCGCGGCTGGACGCTGACCCATATCCTGACCACGCACCATCACGGCGACCATGTCGAGGCCAATGCGGCGTTGAAGCAGCGCTTCGGCGTGACGATCATCGGCCCGGCGAAGGAGGCAGCGCGCATCCCCGGTCTGGACCAGGCCGTGGACGAAGGCGACCGGTTCGAGTTTGCCGGCCACCCCGTGGACGTGATCTGGACGCCGGGACACACGGCCGGCCACATCTGCTTCCATTTTCCGGAAGACAAGCTGCTGATGGCCGCCGACACGCTCTTCGCGCTCGGCTGCGGCCGGCTTTTCGAGGGGACGGCGGCGGACATGTGGTCTTCGCTTTCGAAGCTCGCCGCGTTACCTGACGACACCACGGTCTATTTCGGCCATGAATATACGCTGTCGAACGCCCGCTTCGCGGTGACGGTCGATCCGGACAATGCCGCGTTGACGAAACGCGTCGCCGAGATCGAGGCGTTGCGCGCAGCCGGCAAATTCACCGCCCCCACGACGATCGGCGTCGAGAAGGCGACGAACCCGTTCCTGCGTGCCGGCGACGCCGCCATTCGCGCGACACTCGGCATGCCGTCGGCCTCCGACGCCGAAGTCTTCGGCGAAATCCGCCGGCGCAAGGACAATTTCTGATGACGCCGAAGGAGATCATCGAAACGCTCGGCATGGCGCGCCATCCGGAAGGCGGATGGTATGTCGAGACCTTCCGCGACGCCGCCGGCGGCGCACGCGAGCATTCGACGGCAATCTACTATCTGCTGGAGCGCGGCGAGCGGTCGCACTGGCATCGCGTGCGCGACGCCGCGGAGGTCTGGCACCACTATGCCGGCGATCCTCTGGCCCTGTCGCTTTCGCAGGACGGGAAGGCGGTCGATGTCATCCGCCTCGGAACCGACCTCGCCGCCGGCGAACGGCCGCAGGCGGTCGTGCCTGCCGACTGGTGGCAGGCGGCCGAGCCGCTCGGCGCCTGGACGCTTGTCGGCTGCACCGTGGCGCCCGGCTTCGATTTCGCCGCCTTCGAGAT
>CAMPIK010000010.1 GCA_946886325.1 uncultured Shinella sp. | reverse complement strand
TTGAAGCTCTTGCGGATGCCGAGCCCGTCCTCGTCAAGCGCCCATCCCTCGGCTGCCGCCAGCTTCTCCGCGATGGCCGCCTCGTCGAGCTTTTCCTGTTTCATCGTCCTCTCCCGTTGCGGATGTCGTTTCCAGCCGGTACGTCCGGTCTGGAGAGCAAGATGGCAGGCAGCGGGGACAGATCAATGGCAAAGCATTCGATTCTCTTCGTCTGCCTCGGCAATATCTGCCGGTCGCCACTGGCCGAGGGCCTTTTCCGCCATGTCGTGGACGCTGCGGGACAGGGAGATGAATTCCATGTGGATTCCGCCGGAACCGGCGGCTGGCACATCGGCGACCCGCCGGACCGCCGCGCCATTGCGGTGGCCGCCAGTCACGGGGTCGACATCGCGCGGCTCCGCGGACGGAAGGTGAGCGAGGCGGATTTCGCCCGCTTCGACCTGATCGTGGCGATGGACAAGGCCAATTTCCGGACGCTTGAAGCCCTCGCGCCGCCCGGTACGAGGGAGCGCATCCATCTGTTCGCAACTCTTGCCGAAGGCGTCATGGCCGACGTTCCCGATCCCTACTATGGCGACGAGCGCGACTTCGATTCCGTCTACCAGCAGATCTACCGCGTATGTTCCTCGATCGCGGCAAGGCCGTGGGACGAGCTCTCCTCGAAGAGCGGGAAGACTTCCTCGACCACATAGGGACCGCCGCCAACCGACTCCTTCGACGACATCAGCACGAAGCGGTTGACCATGAAGGGCGCCGTATGGAAATTGCCGCGCCCCGAGAGGTAGGAGACGACGTCTTCCAGACGCGAGTTGCGCAGCCGCGCCAGCGTCACATGCGGCGTGAACTTGCGCGGATCGGCCGGAAGACCGAGCCGCTGGCAGATGCGCTCGATCTCGGCCTGAAGCGCAAACATTTCCGGATGCGGCGAGACGCCGGCATAGACGGAATGCGGTTTCTTCGATCCGAAGGAGCCGACGCCATTCAGGGAAAGCTGGAATTCGGGCCGGTCGATCCGGTCGATCCGGTCGACGACCTCATCGGCGGTCCGCCCGTCGATATCGCCGATGAAGCGCAGCGTGATGTGGAAATTCTCCACATCGATCCAGCGCGCTCCGGGGAGACCTCCACGCAGCAATGAGAGACTCATGGCTGCGTTACGCGGCACTTCGAGGGCGATAAACAGTCTCGGCATGGCGAGCTCCCCGAATCTCAAGAACGTCCTCAGCGAATCACGCCTCGGTTTTTGGCGCAACCCTAATTTCGCACCCGCGAAAAGACATCACTCGGTCGTCCCCAGACTGTTGGGGCCCAGACTGTTCAGAAAAGCTTCGACGGCCGGCAGCATCTTCTCGACCATGACGGCGACGCCGGGACCGTTCGGATGCATGCCGTCGTCGAGTTGCAGCTTCGCCTGCGTCACCACGCCGTCGAGAAAGAACGGGTAGAGCGGCACGCCATGCTTCTCGGCGAGGCGCTGGTACATGCCGTTGAAGCGCTCGCCATAGTCGGCGCCCATGTTCGGCGGCGCCATCATGCCCGCCAGCAACACGCCCACGCCGCGTTCCCTAAGCTTGGCGATCATCGCGTCGAGGTTCTTCTCGGTCTGTTCCGGCGGGATGCCGCGCAGCGCGTCGTTGGCGCCGAGTTCCAGGATCACGCCGTCGGTTCCGTCAGGCACCGACCAGTCGATGCGGGCAAGGCCGCCCGAGGTCGTATCGCCGGAGACGCCGGCATTGGCGACGGTCACGTCATGCCCCTTGGCGCGCAGAGCAGCCTCGAGCTGGACCGGGAAGGCCTCGCTGGAGGGCAGGTTGTAGCCGGCCATGAGGCTGTCGCCGAAGCCGACGATCTGCAAGGGTTCGGCCGCAGCCGGCGTGACCGCTGACAGAAGCGTGATCGCCAAGGCGGTGAAAATTCCGTGAGCCGCTTTAAACACCATTCCCATGATCCTAGATTGCCTGAGTTCCAGATCGTTGCACCAACATATAGGGCGGATTTCCTTGGCCAAAACCATCATAGACCTGAAAAAGGCGGATTTGACACTCGGCGAGGCAGCGGCCTCGGTCCATGTGCTCAAGGAGATCGACCTGACGATCGCCGCAGGCGAATCGGTCGGCATCGTCGGCCCCTCCGGGTCGGGAAAATCCACGCTTCTGATGGTGCTGGCCGGGCTCGAACGTCTCGACCGCGGCGAGATCCATATCGACGGCGCTGGCCTGCACGGCATGAGCGAGGATCAGGTCGCCGAATTCCGGGGCCGCAACGTCGGCATCGTCTTCCAGTCCTTCCACCTCATTCCGAACATGACGGCGATCGAAAATGTCGCCGTCCCGCTGGAACTCGCCAACAAGCCCAATGCTTTCGAGATCGCGCGCCGGGAGCTCGTCGCCGTCGGCCTCGGCGAGCGGCTGTCGCATTATCCGGGCCAGCTTTCCGGCGGCGAGCAGCAGCGCGTGGCGATTGCCCGGGCGCTGGCGCCTTCGCCGAAGCTCCTGATCGCCGACGAACCGACCGGCAACCTCGATACCGACACCGGCCGGCAGATCGCCGACCTCTTATTCCGCCAGCAGTCCGAGCGCGGCATGACGCTCGTCCTCGTGACGCACGATCCGTCGCTCGCCGGCCGTTGCAGCCGGCAGGTCAGGATGCGGTCCGGCGAAATCATCGCCGACGCCGCACAACAGCCCGCCAGCGCGGCGGTGTCGGCATGAAGGCGCTTGCCCCGACGCAACTCCTTCTCGCCTGCCGCCTTGCGCTGCGCGAAATGCGCGGCGGCCTCGGCGGCTTCTACATCTTCCTCTCCTGCATCGCGCTCGGCACGGCCGCCATCGCCGGGGTGAATTCCGTCTCCGGCGCGATCACGCAGTCGATCGCCACCCAGGGCCAGTCGCTGCTCGCCGGCGACGTGCGCTTCGAATTCAACAACCGAGTCGCGACGCCAGAGGAGCGGACCTATTTCGACAGCCTGGGCGAGGTCTCGGTCTCCTCAGGTCTCCGCTCGATGGCGCGCCGACCAGATGCCTCGGACCAGGCCCTGGTCGAGCTGAAGGCCGTCGACGGTGCCTATCCGCTCTACGGCGCCGTCGAGACCGGACCGCAGGCGCCGCTTGCCGACCTCCTGCAGGCCGATGGCGACCGGTACGGCGCCGTCGCCGCGCCGCTGCTGCTCGAGCGCCTCGGCCTTGCTGTCGGCGACGAACTGCTGCTCGGCACCGCACGGCTTCGCATCTCTGCGACGCTCGAAAGGGAGCCGGACGCCCTTTCGGACGGCTTCGGCTTCGCCCCCCGGCTGATGATTTCGCAGGAAGCGCTGACCGCGTCCGGCCTCGTGCAGACGGGAAGCCTCGTCGAGCATGCCTACAAGGTGAAGATGACGGATCCCGTCGATGACCTGCCGGGCATCCGCGCCCGCTCCAACCGGGCCTTTCCGGAGGCGGGCTGGTCGATCCGGACAAGCAACAATGCGGCGCCGTCGCTGACCAACAACATCACCCGCTTCTCGCAGTTCCTGACGCTGGTCGGCCTGACGGCACTGATTGTCGGCGGCGTGGGCGTCGCCAATGCGGTGCGCGCCTATCTCGATTCGAAACGCGGCGTCATCGCCACCTTCAAGTGCCTCGGCGCGCCGGCCTCGCTCGTCTCGACGATCTATCTGGTGCAGATCCTGCTGATTGCTACCGTGGGCATCCTGATAGGCCTCGTCATCGGCGCCCTGATGCCTGTCGTGGCGATGCGCTTCCTTGCGGACGTCTTGCCTGTCCCTTCCGATATGACGCTCTATCCCCGCGCGCTGGCACTCGCCGCCGTCTTCGGCATCGTCACCGCACTTGCCTTCGCGATCATGCCGCTCGGCCACGCGCGCGAGGTGCCGGCGACGGCGCTCTTCCGCGAGCAGGGTTTCGAGCGCGCCCGCTGGCCGGCCTGGCCCTATACGCTGGGTGCTGCCCTCTTCCTGCTGGCGCTCGGCGCGCTAGCGATCTTCACCGCCTACGAGCGCTATATCGCCGTCGTCTTCCTCGCCGGCATCGCCTTCGCCTTCGTCATCCTGCGCATCGTCGCCGTGCTGGTGACGGCGCTTGCCCGGCGCAGCCCGCGCGTCAACTCGCCGGCACTTCGGCTTGCAATCGGCAACATCCACCGACCGGGCGCGCTCACACCCTCCGTCGTTCTGTCGCTCGGCCTCGGCCTTGCGCTGCTCGTGACGCTGACGCTGATCGACGGCAATCTCAGGCGCGAACTGACCGGTAACCTGCCGGAACGCGCGCCGAACTTCTTCTTCGTCGACATCCAGGGCTCCGAGATCGACGGTTTCCGGCAGGTGCTGAAGGACAACATGCCGGATGGCAAGATCGTCGAGGTTCCCATGCTGCGCGGCCGCATCATCGCCTTCAACGGCGAGGATGTGAACCGCCGCAACGTGCCGCCGGGCGGCCGCTGGGTGCTGCAGGGCGACCGCGGCATCACCTATGCCCGCAACATTCCGGAAAACTCGACGCTGACCGAAGGCGAATGGTGGCCGGCGGACTATAGCGGCGAGCCGCTGGTCTCCTTCTCCGAGGAGGAGGCAGGCGAGCTCGGGCTTTCCGTCGGCGACACGGTCACCGTCAATGTGCTCGGCCGCGACATCACCGCGCGCATTGCCAACTTCCGCACGGTCGAGTGGGAATCGCTGTCGATCAACTTCGTCATGGTCTTTTCGCCGAACACCTTCGCCGGCGCGCCGCATGCCTGGCTCGCGACGATGATCGACCCGGGCGCCTCGGCCGAACAGGAGGCAGCGACGCTTCGCGCGGTCACCAATGCCTATCCGACGATCACCAGCGTGCGCGTCAAGGATGCGCTCGACATTGTCAACGAGCTCGTCGGCCAGCTTGCCGTCGCGATCCGCGCCGCCGCCGCCGTGGCGCTCATCGCCTCCGTGCTGGTGCTCGCCGGCGCGCTTGCGGCCGGCAACAGGGCGCGCACGCATGATGCGGTCGTGCTGAAGACGCTCGGCGCCACGCGGCGAACGCTGATCCGCGCCTTCACCTACGAATACATGATGCTGGGCCTCGCGACCGCGGTCTTCGCGCTCTTCGCCGGCGGCGTCGCGGCCTGGTTCGTGGTGAGCCGGATCATGACGCTACCGTCAGAGTTCCTGCCTGACGTCGCCGTCGTCACCATCATAACCGCGCTCGTCATGACGGTCGGCATCGGCCTTGCCGGCACCTGGCGCGTGCTGGGGCAGAAGGCTGCACCGGTGCTTCGCGAATTGTAGGGAGTCCCGATCCGTTACAACGATGGTGCCCCGCCCGCACGACAAGTTGACAAGCGCTCCGCGGACGGGTCTTGTACGCGACATAATTCGTGATCATATTTGTGTCAGGCATGCTGGAGCCCCGCAGCGGCGCCTGGGTGATCGGGCCAAGACCGTCAGCAATGCCGGTCGGTCCGGCGAGCCGATCCGAAGGATCGCACGAACCCGACACCGTCGAAACCACCGGGGCTTTTGAGAGGAAATTATGGCTGATCTCCGCAATTATCAGACCCGGACGGCCCAGACCGGCGCACAAGCCGGTGCGATGATCGACCAGGGCCTGCGCTCCTATATGCTTCGGGTTTACAACCTGATGGCATTCGGTCTCGCAATCACCGGTCTCGTCGCCTTCTTCGCGTCGCAGGCGGCCTTTTCGGGCGGCCAGCTGACCGCTTTCGGCCAGGCGATCTACGTCAGCCCGCTGAAGTGGGTCGTGATGCTGGCGCCGCTGGCGCTCGTGTTCTTCATGAGCTTCCGCATCCACACGATGAGCGTGTCGGCCGCGCAGACCACCTTCTGGGTCTATGCCGGCCTGATGGGCCTGTCGCTCTCGTCGATCTTCCTGATCTACACGGGCGCGAGCATCGTGCAGACGTTCTTCGTCTCGGCTGCGGCCTTCGGCGCGCTGTCGCTCTTCGGCTACACGACGAAGCGTGACCTGTCCGCCATGGGCTCGTTCCTGGTGATGGGCCTCTTCGGCCTCATCATCGCGTCGATCGTCAACATCTTCCTGCAGTCTTCGGCGCTCGATTTCGCGATCTCCGCGATCGGCGTGCTGGTCTTCGCAGGCCTGACGGCCTGGGACACGCAGAAGATCAAGGAAATGTATTTCGAAGCCGATGACGACGTCGTGGCCGGTCGCAAGGCGATCATGGGCGCGCTGACGCTCTACCTCGACTTCATCAACCTGTTCCTGTTCCTGCTGCGCTTCCTCGGCAACCGCGAGTAAGCCTGACACGACCCGAATATGTTGTCTCATGATTGGCCCCGCCGGAAACGGCGGGGCCTTTTGCATGCTGCAACCTGTCGGTGCCGCTCTTGACGTCTTTGCCGATTAATGCGTATTTGTCCGCATTGATGCACGATTGGAGCGGAAATGCCGCCAACTGACCTTCTGCTGGGTGAACGGCAGACCCTCATACAGGCGCGGCTCACCGCCTCCGGCCGCGTGATCGCCGCCGAACTGGCGCAGGAACTGTCCGTGTCGGAAGACACGATCCGCCGCGACCTGCGCGAGATGGCGGCCGCCGGCCTCTGCCGCCGCGTCTATGGCGGCGCACTCCCGCTCCTGCCTGGCGCCGGCAGCCTGAGCGAGCGCCTCGCCATCCATCCCGAGCGCAAGGATGCGCTCGCACGCGCCGCCGTCTCGCTGATCGACGAGGGCATGGCGCTCTTTCTCGACGCCGGCAGCACCAATCTCGCCATCGCCCGCGCCCTTCCCGCAGAGATCAAACTGTCCGTCGCGACGAACGCCCCGGCGATCGCCGCCGTCCTCATCGATCGCCCCAACATCACGCTCGTCCAGATCGGCGGGCAGATCGACCGCGAGGTCGGCGGTGCGATCGGCGCCAAGGCCATGCGCGATATCGAGGCGCTGCGGCCTGATCTCTGCATCCTCGGCGTCTGCGGTCTCGACCGCAAAGCAGGCGTGACGGCCTACGGTTTCGAGGATGCCGAGTTCAAGCGTTCCGTCTGCGCACAAAGCGCCGCCGTGCTCGTCGCCGTCACCAACGACAAGCTCTCGGCCTCGGCCCCCTATTCGGTCCTGCCCCTGTCTCGCGTCACCCACGCGGTCTTCGAGGCGGATGCCGACGACGACGTCATCGCAGCCTGCACGGTGCAGGGGGTCGCCACGCTCCGCGCAGGCTGATCGTCCGCCAAGGCACCACCACGACAACAAGATGAAGAGGGCTTGACCCTCCGGAACCTGGAAACATCCGAATGAGCACCCATCCAAGCGCAACATCCGCCGCCCCCGTCCGGTCCGGCTATTTCTCCCGCACGCGGCTTGCCGTGTCGGCGCTCTTCCTGCTGAACGGCACCTATATGGGCGCCTGGGCGCCGAAGATCCCTGAATTTGCGGACCGGCTCGGGCTCAGCGAATCCGGCCTCGGCCTGATGATCGTCTGCTTCGGCATCGGGTCGCTCGTGCTGATGCCGATCGCCGGCATCTTCATCGCCCATCACGGGACCGCCCGCACGGTGAAGGGCGCGACGCTGCTCTTCCTGCCGACGCTGCTGCTCCTTTCCATCGTGCCCGATGTCTGGACGGGTGCCATCGCGATCTTCCTCTTCGGCGGGCTCACCGGCGCAATGGACGTCTCGATGAACGCCAATGCGGTGGAAGTCGAAAAGTCGATGCGCCGCGCCATCATGTCCTCCTGCCATGCCTTCTGGAGCCTCGGCGCCTTCGTCGGCGCGACGACGGGCGGCTATCTGATCCAGACCATCGGCGTCGTCGGCCATGCAACGCTTCTGACCGGACTTGCAGCGGTGAGCTTCGCGATCATCTGGGGCCTGATCCTGACGGATGCGCCGCACCCGACCGAGGAAAAGCAGAAGCTGCGGCTGCCGGCATCGCCACTCCCCTGGCTGATCGGGCTGATGGCGCTCTTCTCGATGATCCCGGAAGGCGCGATCCTCGACTGGGGCGCGCTCTACATGCGCGACGAACTCGGCGCGTCGCTGGCGCTTTCCGGCTTCGCCTTCGGCGCCTTCTCCCTCACCATGGCCGTCATGCGCTTTGCCGGCGACCACGTGCGCGACCGGTTCGGCGCGGTGAAGACGCTCCGGTTCTGCACCGTCATGGCGATCATCGGCATGGTGCTCGCGGGCTTCGCGCCCAATGCTTATGTGGCGATGGCGGGTTTCGCGATCTGCGGCATCGGCATCTCGAACATGGTGCCGATCGCCTTTTCGGCCGCGGGCAACCTGCCGGGCTTCGCGCAGGGCATCGCGCTCTCGGTCACCACGGTGATGGGCTATTCCGGCTCGCTCTTCGCGCCCTCCAGCATCGGCTTCATCGCCGAGCACACCGGCTTTGCGGCAATCTTCGCCGCCTTGCCGATCCTCTTCCTCGTCGTGCTCGCCCTCTCCCACCATGCGGTGCATGCGGATGTGAAGGGCGATCATTGAGAACCAGGCAAGGGCCGTACGCTTCAACCGGCCGCCGT
The DNA here is from genome assembly GCA_946886325.1 of uncultured Shinella sp. The sequence goes on along the minus strand of CAMPIK010000010.1, from coordinate 6,923 downwards.
GACGGTCAAATTGACCCGCACGGCGGCCGGAGAGTTGACAAGCCGGGTTCCGTCCTCCACCTGATGGTCGAAAATGTGCCGCAAAGCGGCGCCACGACAGCCTGATCCGGGCGGCCGCCCGGCACCGCACGAGGCCACCATGTCCGTTTCCTTCGATTTCGAACCGAAGCCGCGCCGGAAATCCGTCGGCGTCGATGTCGGCGGGGTCCTGGTCGGCGGCGGCGCGCCTGTTGTCGTGCAGTCGATGACGAACACGGACACGGCGGATGTCGACGCGACCGTTGCCCAGGTGGCGGCGCTTTACCGGGCCGGCTCGGAGATCGTCCGCATCACCGTCGACCGCGACGAGAGTGCGGCCGCCGTGCCGAAGATCCGCGAGCGGCTTCTGCGCCTCGGCATGGACGTGCCGCTCGTCGGCGACTTCCACTATATCGGCCACAAGCTGCTGACCGACCATCCGGCCTGCGCCGAGGCGCTTGCGAAATACCGGATCAATCCGGGCAATGTCGGCTTCAAGGCCAAGCGCGACAAGCAGTTCGCCGATATCGTCGAGATCGCCATCCGCCACGACAAGCCGGTGCGCATCGGCGTCAACTGGGGTTCGCTCGACCAGGAACTGCTGACCCGCCTGATGGACGAGAACCAGGCAAACGGCTTCCCGCTGACGGCCCAGCAGGTGATGCGCGAGGCGATCTGCCAGTCGGCGCTGCTCTCCGCCGACCTTGCCGAGGAGATCGGCCTGCCGCGCAACCGCATCATCCTCTCGGCCAAGGTCAGCGCCGTGCAGGACCTCATCGCCGTCTACGCCATGCTGTCGGCCCGCTCCGACCATGCGCTGCATCTGGGGCTCACCGAAGCCGGCATGGGCACCAAGGGCATCGTCGCCTCCTCCGCCTCGCTCGGCATCCTCATGCAGCAGGGCATCGGCGACACGATCCGCATCTCGCTGACGCCGGAGCCCGGCGGCGACCGCACCCGCGAAGTGCAGGTGGCGCAGGAGCTCTTGCAGGTCATGGGCTTCCGCCAGTTCCTTCCTGTCGTCGCCGCCTGTCCCGGTTGCGGCCGCACGACCTCGACGGTCTTCCAGGAACTCGCCCAGAAGATCCAGGAGGACATCCGCCGCAACATGCCGGTCTGGCGCGAGAAATACCCGGGAGTCGAGGGGCTGAAGGTCGCCGTCATGGGCTGCATCGTCAACGGCCCCGGCGAAAGCAAGCACGCCGACATCGGCATCTCGCTGCCCGGAACCGGCGAACTGCCGGCCGCTCCCATCTATATCGACGGCAAGAAGGCAATGACGCTGCGCGGCACCAATATCGCCGGCGATTTCGAAACGCTCGTCGCTGACTATATCGAGAAGCGGTTCGGCCAGGGGCAGGCCGCGGCGGAGTAAGTCACAGGCGCGCCGTCAGCAGCTTGTATCCGGCGAAGGCGAAAAAGCCGGCCATCAGGCCCTCGATGGCGCGGCGCGATTTCAGATAGGCGCGGTGCACGGGCGCCAGCGAAAAGACCAGCGCAAAACCGAGGAAGGTGACGAGGCCGATTGCCATGCAGCCGGCGATGAAGGTCGCCATGACGCCCAACGGTGCGCCGGGCGGCATGCCGAGCGAGGTCAGCATGATCCAGGCGAAGATCGCCTTCGGATTGGTCAGGTGGATGCCGAGGCCTTTCAGATACTGGCGCCGCGGCGAAAGCGGCGGCAGGGCGGCGCGCATCCGGTAGCGTTCGCCGCTCGTCATGGCGGAACGAAAGGCGTTCCAGGCGAGCCAGAAGAGATAGAGCGCGCCCGCGATCTTGAGCACGATGATCGCATGGCCATAGGCCCGGATCAGCGCCGAAAGGCCGGAGGCGGTCAGGATGGCCCAGGTGTAGGACCCGGACAGCACGCCGAGCGCAAGCGCCAGCCCCGCCCGGCGGCCCTGGCTGACGGAAGTCGCGATAATCGCGAGGATCGCCGGCCCCGGCGAGGCGGTCGCGATGAAATAGGCCGTCCAGGCGACCGTCAGTTGCGGCAGATAGGGCAGGATATCGGACATCACGGCCTCCGGCGAAGGGTCAGACGATCTCTTCCAAGGCCGCAATCAGCCGGTCGCACTGTTCGGGCGTGCCGATGGTGATGCGCAGGAACTCGGAGAGGCGCGGCTTGGCGAAATGGCGAACGAGAATGGCCCTATCGCGCAGCGCCTTCGCCAGCGTCTCTCCCGCATGATCCGGGTGACGCGCGAAGATGAAGTTCGCCTGCGAGGGCAGCACCTCGAAACCGCGCTGGCGAAGCGCGCCGGTGACGCGCTCGCGCGACTCGATCACCTTCATCCGCGTCTCGTCGAACCAGGCGCGGTCCTCCACCGCCGCCGTCGCGCCTGCCTGGGCGATGCGGTCGAGCGGATAGGAATTGAAACTGTCCTTGACGCGCTCCAGCGCCTCGATCAGGTGCCGCTGGCCGATGGCATAGCCGACGCGCAGGCCCGCGAGCGAACGCGACTTCGACAGCGTGTGCACGACGAGCAGATTGTCGAATTTGCGGATCAGCGGGATCGCCGTCTCGCCGCCGAAATCCACATAGGCCTCGTCGATGACGACCGGCTTGTCCGCATGCGCGGCGACAAGGGCCTCGATCGTTGCAAGCGGAAGCCCGATCCCCGTCGGCGCGTTGGGGTTCGGCAGGATGATCGCGCCCGAAGGGCGGCTGTAGTCATCGATGTCGATGGTGAAATCGTCGCGAAGCGCGATCTCCTCGGACACGATGTCGAAGAGCCGGCAATAGGTCGGGTAGAAGCTGTAGGTGATATCAGGGAAGAGAAGCGGCCGGTCGTGCTTCAAAAGCGCGACGAAGACATGGGCCAGCACCTCGTCGGAGCCGTTGCCGACGAAGACCTCCTCCGGATCGACGCCATAGGCGCTCGCAATCGCCTGCCGGAGGCCGAGCGCGGTCGGGTCGGGATAGAGTTTGAGGCTCTCGCCGACCGCCGCCTGCATGGCGGCAATGGCCTTGGGCGACGGGCCATAGGGGTTCTCGTTGGTGTTGAGCTTGACGAGATCCGCGATGCGCGGCTGCTCGCCCGCCACATAGGGCTTCAGGGTCGTAACGATCGGCGACCAGAACTTGCTCATGCCATCAGCTCCTGCGGCTTGCGATGAATCGGGCGGCGTCGATGAGGCCGGCTGCCCTGTCGCCGAAGGGCGACAACAGTTCCTGTGCGTCGCGCACCAGCGCCTCCAGCCGGTCCTCGGCCCAGGCCTGGCCCTTCAGCGCGACCAGCGTCGCCTTGCCGCGGGCCGCGTCCTTGCCTGTCGCCTTGCCCATCGATGCGGCGTCGGCGGTCAAATCAAGAAGGTCGTCGGCAAGCTGGAAGGCAAGGCCGATCGTCTCGCCGTAGCGGCGCAGCGTGGTGCGCGTTTCCGGCGCAGCACCAGTCAGGATCGCACCGGCCTCGCAGGCGAAGCGCAGCAGCGCGCCGGTCTTCATCGCCTGGAGCCTGACGATGCCCGCCTCGTCCGGCGCCTCGCGCTCGGCCTGCAGGTCGAGCGCCTGCCCGCCGGCCATGCCGCCGAGGCCGGCAGCGCGCGCCAGCGCCAGGATCAGCTCTGCCTTCGGCCGGTCCTCGATCGATGTCTCGGGTGCGGCGATGATGTCGAAGGCGAAGGTCAGCAGGCTGTCGCCGGCGAGGATCGCGGTGGCATCGTCATAGGCGATATGGACCGTCGGCTGCCCGCGCCGGAGGTCGTCATTGTCCATCGCCGGCAGGTCGTCGTGCACGAGCGAATAACAATGCACGCATTCCAGCGCCGCCGCGATCCTCAGCGCCGCATCGCCTGAGGCCGGATCGATAAGCTCCGCCGTTTCCAGCACGAGGAAGGGGCGCAGGCGCTTGCCGCCGTTCAGGACGCCGTGGCGCATGGCCGACAGCAGCCGCGCCGGGCGGTCGATCTCGTCGGACTGCACGCCTGCGGAAAGAAGCGTGGCAAGCAGGGCTTCCACGGCATCGGCGCGTGCCTTCAGGCGCTTGTTGAAGTCGTCGTCGCTCATCGCCGCTCTTTGGCATGGGCGCAGGAAGGTGGCAACGGTCAAATCCGCGCGGTTCGCTCAAAGAATCGGGCCGGCCACTGGCAATGCGGCAAGCGAGACGTTAAGAAGGCCATCGAGGCGAGAGGACGGGCATCGGCCATTGGAAGTCGTACCGGAAACACGGACGGAGACGGAGCCGAAATCCAGCGAGGGTGGCGGGTTGTTGAGACGGCTCATGCGGTCGTGGAAGAAGCTCGTGCTGCTGGCGCTTTTCCTGCTGGCGCTGCCCTATCTGGTTATCCTCCTCTATGCCGTCGAGCCGATCCGGCCGATCTCGACGCTGATGCTGCGCGATCTCGTCCTGCTGAAGGGCTATGACCGGCAGTGGGTCGAGTTCGACGATATCGCACCCGTCCTGGTGCAGTCGGTGATGATGTCGGAGGACGGACAGTTCTGCTCGCATCGCGGCGTCGACTGGGGCGAGATGAAGGCCGTGGTGCAGGACGCGCTCGACGGCGAGGCGACACGCGGCGCAAGCACCATCCCGATGCAGACGGCCAAGAACCTCTTCCTCTGGAACAGCCGGTCCTTCGTGCGCAAGGCGATGGAGATGCCGCTCGCCATTGCCGCCGATTTCGTCTGGAGCAAGCGGCGGCTGATGGAGATCTATCTCAACATCGCCGAATGGGGGCCGGGCATCTACGGCATCGAGGCGGCGGCGCAGCATCATTTCAACGTCCCGGCCGCCAAGCTGTCCCGCCGGCAGGCGGCCCTCCTGGCCGCCTCGCTGCCCAACCCCTATGAGCGCAATGCCGGCAAGCCGGGCCGCGGCCTGCAAAGGCTCGCCGGCGTCATCGAAAAGCGCGCGCGCCGCTCCGGCGGATATATCACCTGTCTTTATAGCTGAGTTCAGGGCTTTTCATTGGTGCCGGCGTTCGCCAGCGCATAGGTTCGCCGCATCGCAAACCGGGGAAGACGCCCATGCCGGACCTCCTGCTCTATGTCGGAAACAAGAACTACTCGTCCTGGTCGTTCCGGCCGTGGATCGCGCTTGCGGCGGCCGGCATCCCCTTTACCGACAAGCTGATCCCGTTCGATTTTCCGGCCGGCAATCCGGAATTCTTCAAGCTGTCGCCGACCGGCCGCGTTCCGGTCCTGCATCACGGCGAAACAAGGGTCTGGGAATCGCTCGCGATCATCGAATATGTCGCCGAGCTCTTCCCGGATGCACCGATATGGCCTCGCGACCGGGCGCTGCGGGCCGAGGCGCGGTCGATCTCGATGGAAATGCTCTCCGGCTTCCGGGCGCTGCGCGGCGCCTGCCCGATGAACATGCGCCGGGAGCGCCGCGCGATCGACCTGCCGGACGGCGTCACCGACGACGTCGCCCGCATTTCCGCGATCTGGAAGGACGCGCTCGCGCGCTCCGGCGGTCCCTATCTCTACGGCGCCTTTTCCGCCGCCGATGCGATGTATGCGCCCGTCGTCAACCGGTTCGACATCTACCAGTTGACCAGCGACCCGGAGGTGCTGGCCTACATGCAGCGCATGCAGGCCCATCCCGCATGGCTGACATGGCGCGAGGCGGCCCTTGCCGAACCCTGGATCGTGCCGGAAGACGAGGCCTGACCGGGGCCTGCGGCGCGCGTTTCGAAATTTTGGCCGGGGGACTGGTCAAGCCGGCTTTTGCCATGTATAAGCCGCCCAAATTTCCGAGATAGATACATGTCTTTTTCGGCCAATTGCTTGGCTGAGGAACATGTTTTGCCCGTCAAGTGGAGTAGTGAAATGGCTGTACCGAAAAGAAAAACGAGCCCGTCCAAGCGCGGCATGCGCCGTTCCGCAGACGCGCTGAAGGCTCCGTCCTATATCGAGGACAAGAACTCCGGCGAACTGCGCCGCCCGCATCACATCGACCTGAAGACCGGCATGTACCGCGGTCGCCAGGTTCTGACGCCGAAGGAAAGCGCATAAGCGTTTCCGGTTCGTCTGGATTGATCGAGGCCCGGCATCGTCCGGGCCTTCGTCGTTTCGGGGATCAGGGCCGGCCGTCTTGACTCCCCCAGCGATTCGAGTCCGCCCGCACCTGCGGCAGCCGGGGACGAATTCGCGCCGGAATCCGGCGGAGATTCAGCATCTGGCGCGAATGTTCCCGAAAGATCAACATCTTGTAGGGAACAAACGCTGAATCGTGCGGAGTCAGCGATTCGTCTCCGATTCGTTCGCAGGCTGTTCCCCGGCACCACTTAAGCGCTTGAAATTGCAGGCAGGTCGGGGTGCTTTTCGGCGGCCGTTTGCCTTTTCGACGCCATGCCCTTGCCATCGCGCGGCCCGATGGGCATTTGTTGATCACTGGAACACCGGGCCTGAGGCCCGAACGCAACCGACTTCTCTCGCCCAGGGCATGCCTTGTTTCACGCACCGAAGATCCTGAGCGGCCGCGGCGTCACCGCGGTCCTCGGCCCGACGAACACAGGCAAGACGCATTACGCGATCGAGCGCATGGTGGCGCACGAGACCGGCGTCATCGGCCTGCCGCTGCGCCTGCTCGCCCGCGAGGTCTATACCCGCCTCGTCGAGAAGGTCGGCGTGCACAATGTGGCGCTCGTCACCGGCGAGGAGAAGATCTCGCCGCACATGGCGCGCTTCTCCGTCTGCACCGTGGAGGCGATGCCGCGCGAGACGAAGGCGGCCTTCGTGGCGATCGACGAAGTTCAGCTTGCCGGCGACCTCGAGCGCGGCCACATCTTCACCGACCGCATCCTGCACCTGCGCGGACGCGAGGAGACGCTGCTGCTCGGCGCCGGCACGATGAAGCCGATCCTCGAGCATCTCCTGCCCGGCATCACCGTCGTCGAGCGGCCGCGCCTGTCGCAGCTCTTTTATGCCGGCTCGAAGAAAATCACCCGCCTGCCGC
>CAMPIK010000009.1 GCA_946886325.1 uncultured Shinella sp. | reverse complement strand
TCAGCTTGAACGAGGCGACCTGGATGATGACCGACATCGTCTCCATGACGAAGAGCCCGCCGATGATCGCCATGACGATCTCGTGCTTGGTCGCGACCGCCACCGAACCGATCAGGCCGCCGAGCGCCAGCGAGCCGGTATCGCCCATGAAAATGGCGGCCGGTGGCGCGTTGAACCAGAGAAAGCCGAGGCCGGCGCCGATGACGGCGCCTAGGATGACGGCAAGCTCGCCGGTGCCCGGCACGAAATGGATCTGCAGATAGTTGGCGAAGACCGCATTGCCGGCGAGATAGGCGATGACGCCGAAGGAGGCAGCCGAGATCATGACAGGCACGGTCGCAAGCCCGTCCAGCCCGTCCGTCAGGTTGACGGCATTGCCGGCCGCAACGATGACGAAGCCGCCGAAGAGCACGAAGAAGATACCGAGGTTCAGCAGCAGGTCCTTGAAGAAGGGGAAGGCGACCGAAGAGCCGAAGGTCGAACCGGCACTGCCGGCCGAAAGCGAGGCCTGCATCATGAAATAGGTCGCGATGCCGGCGATGACGAACTCGATGCCGAGCCGCGCGCGGCCCGAAAAGCCCTTGTCGGTCTGCTTCGTCACCTTGAGATAGTCGTCATAGAAGCCGATGGCGCCGAAACCGAGCGTGACGAGCAGCGTTGCGACGACATAGACGTTGGAGAGATCCGCCCACAGCAGCGAACTGCCGACGATGCCGGCAAGAATCATGATCCCGCCCATGGTCGGCGTGCCGGCCTTCTTGAAATGCGTCTGCGGCCCGTCGGCGCGGATCGGCTGGCCCTTGCCCTGCCGGACGCGGAGCGAGGCGATGATGGCCGGCCCGAACAGGAAGACGATGATGGCGGACGTGAAGAGGGCCGCGCCGGTGCGGAACGTAATGTAGCGGAACAGGTTGAATAACTGGAAGTCGTCCGCCAGTTGCACGAGCCAGAGCAGCATTCTCGACCTTTCCCCAAAGGTTCTGCGGCAGCAGGCCCGGCTTCTTCAGCCGGATCGCGGCGCATCCGCATCCATCAAAAATCGCGGGAAATCCGGGCGCTCGGCCCTGAACGCCCCGTCTAAAGCGCGCGCTCCGTGTCGGAGAATGCGGCATGCTTGTCAAGCAGGGCGCTGACGATCCGGTTGAATCCCGTGCCCTTCGAGGACTTGACCACCAGAACGTCCCCCGGACGCACCCATTCCACCACCTCCGGAAGCAGCGCCTCGACATCCGGGCGGTATTCGCAGCGCACCTCTTCGGGCAGCGCATCGCGAAGGGCGGCCATATCAGGACCGGCAAGCCAGACATCCTCGATGCCGGCCTTGATCAGCGGCTGGGCAAGCTCGGCATGGACCTTGGCCGAGAACTCGCCCATTTCGAGCATGTCGCCGAGCACGGCGATGCGCCGGCCGCCCTCGGCCGGAACGGTGTCGCGCAGCAAGGCGATCGCCGCAGCCATGGATGCCGGGTTGGCGTTGTAGCTTTCGTCGATCAGCACGAAGGTTCCGCTCCCTGTCGACAGCGTATGGCGACGGCCGCGCCCGGTCTCCGGCTGCATGGTCGAGAGCGCCTGCATGGCCTTTTCGACATCGGCACCGGCGAGATGCACCGCACCGAGCACCGCCACGGCGTTCTCGGCGATGTGCCGGCCGGGCGCACCCATCGGGATTTCGAGCGTCTGGCCGCCGATCGACGCCCAGAGAACGCCGCCTTCCGGCCCGCTGGCATATTCGATCAACCGATATTCCGCCTTGGCATGCGCGCCAAAGGAATGGACGTGGGAGACCTCGGCCGCCTGCGCAGCCTTCTCCAGCAGCTTGAACTGGTCGTTGTCGCGGTTGATCAGCGCATGGCCGCCGGCGACCACGCCTTCGAAGATTTCCGCTTTCGCGGCCGCGATCTCCGCAAGGTTCTTGAAATTGCCGAGATGCGCGGCGGCGACCGTCGTGACGATCGCCACATGCGGGCGCACCATCTGGACGAGCGGGCGGATTTCGTCCGGGTGGTTCATGCCGATCTCGAAGACGCCGTAGGCGGTGTTCTCCGGCATGCGGGCAAGGGTCAGGGGTACGCCCCAGTGATTGTTGAACGAGGCGACCGAGGCGTGGACGGCGCCCGAGGGCGCAAGGGCCTGGCGCAGCATCTCCTTCGTCGTCGTCTTTCCGACCGAGCCGGTGACGGCGATGATGCGGGCGGCACTGCGGTCGCGCGCCGCGCAGCCGAGATCGACCAGCGCCTTCAGCACATCCGGCACCACGATCATCGGCACCGTCAGCCGCCCGAGCGCCGGCAGCCTCGCCTCGCTGACGACAAGCAGCGCCGCGCCGTTTGCGGCCGCCAGACTCGCGAAATCATGGCCATCGACGCGGTCGCCCTTGATCGCGAAGAAGGCCTCGCCCTTCGTCACCGTCCGGCTGTCGATGGAAATGCCGGTGACGCCGGCAGGCAGGCTGCCGAAGGGCCGGCCGTGCATGGCCGATACGAGGTCGGCACTTGTCCACAGCAAGGTCAAAGCTCTGTCTCCTCCAAGGCCTTGCGCAGTTCGGCATGGTCGGAGAAGGGCAGCGTGACGGACCCGACCGTCTGGCCTTCCTCATGACCCTTGCCGGCGACGATCAGCGTGTCGCCCGAACGCAGCATGGAAACGGCGGCTCGGATCGCTTCGGCACGGTCGCCGATCTCGCTCGCACCGGGGGCCGCCGCCATGATCTCGGAGCGGATCACATCAGGCACTTCGCTGCGCGGATTGTCGTCGGTGACGATGACCACGTCGGCAAGACGGGTGGCGATCTCGCCCATGATCGGCCGCTTGCCCTTGTCCCGGTCGCCACCGCAGCCGAAGACCACGATGACGCGGCCCGTCGTGAAGGGACGAACGGAGGTCAGCACGTTCTGGAGCGCGTCCGGCTTGTGTGCATAATCGACATAGGCGAGCGCGCCGTTCTTGGCGTGGCCGACGAGTTCGAGGCGGCCGGAGGCGCCGGCGAGATGCTCCAGCGCCCGCATGGCGACGGCGGCCGGCACGCCGGTCGACATGGCAAGCCCCGCGGCGACCAGCGCATTGGCCACCTGGAAATCGCCTGCGAGCGGGATGTGGACCTCAAAGATATCGTCGCCGACATGGATCTCGGCGGTCTGCTTGTGGCGGAAATGCTCGACGCGCTTCAACGCGAGATAGGCGCCCTTGCGGCCGACCGTGCGCACGTCGTGGCCGGCCTTGCGCGCCGCGTCGATCGCGACGCCCGACCATTCGTCATCGGCGAAGATCACCGCCGGCGAGCCCTTCGGCAGCAGCGTGTCGAAGAGGCGCATCTTGGCCGCCATGTAGTGTTCGACGGTCGGGTGGTAGTCCATGTGATCGCGGCCGAGATTGGTGAAACCGGCAGCCGCCAGACGCACGCCGTCGAGACGCGCCTGATCGAGCCCGTGGCTCGACGCCTCCATCGCGGCATGGGTGACGCCTTCACCCGCCAGCTCGGCGAGCAGCCGGTGCAGCGACACCGGGTCCGGCGTCGTCAGCGAACCGTAGTCGTTGCGGCCGGGTGCCACGACGCCGGTGGTGCCGATCATCGCCGCCGCATGGCCGGCCTCGGTCCAAACCTGGCGGGTGAAGGAGGCGACGGAGGTCTTGCCGGCCGTGCCCGTCACAGCGACCATCGTTTCGGGCTGCTTGCCGAAGAAGCGGGCGGCCGCCAGCGCCAGGAAACGCCGGGGCTCGGCGACCGGCAGCACGGGAACGGCACCATCCAGCTCAACGCCGGGTGCTGCGGCAATCGCAGCGGCCCCGCGGCTGATCGCGTCGGCGATGAAGGCGGAGCCATCGGCCCTCGTGCCGGAAAGCGCCACGAAGAGATTGCCCGGCACGACCGTGCGGCTGTCGGAAGACAGTCCGCTGATGGCGATGGCGCCAATCGGGCCAAGGTCTGGGCTTTCGGGTCCGGCGAGGTCAGATAGGTTCATGGCTGCTCTGGTGCTGTCGAGAACGTCATTTCGATGCCGATTCGGCTCCCCGTTCATTCTCCGCTCAATAAGACACGAGCAAGGCAGAGCCGTCTTCGCCGAACGTCGGCTGTACGCCGAGAAGTGCGGCCGAACGGCGGATGATTTCGCCCACCATCGGCGCGGCATTGAGACCGGCCGTCACGCCGCCGCCATCGGGTGCCGATTTCGGCTCGTCGATGATCGCCAGCACGATGTAGCGCGGATTGTCGATCGGGAAGGCTGCGAGAAAGGCATTGAACCGCACGTCATTGGCATAGCGCCCGTTGACGACCTTTTCGGCCGTGCCGGTCTTGCCGCCGACGACGAAGCCGGGCACCTCAGCCCGCCTGCCCGATCCCTTGACGACATTCATGCGCATCAGGGTCAGCATGTCGCGCGTCGTCGATTCCTTCAGCACCTTCGTCGCATGGGCCGCGGCTTCCTCCGCGGTGCGCGGCAGGAAGGTCGGCGGAATGAGCCAGCCGCCGTTGACGACGGCGGCGGTCGACATCGCCGTCTGGAGCGGCGTGGTGGAGACGCCGTGGCCGAAGGAAATGGTGATCGAGTTGATCTTCTTCCATTCGCGCGGCTGGCTCGGCGTCTTCACCTCGGGCAGTTCGGTCTCCATCCGCGTCAGCAGGCCGATGCGCGTCAGGAATTCCTTGTGGCCCTCGATGCCGATCAGGTCGGCCATGCGGGCCGTGCCGATGTTCGAGGAATAGATGAAGATTTCCGGCACCGTCAGAACGCGGTTCTTGCCGTGGAAATCCCGGATGGTGAAGCCGCCGATGTGGATGGAGCCCCGCGCATCGAAGCTGTCATTCATGCTCACCTTGCCGGAATCGAGCGCCATGGCGAGGGTGAAGCTCTTGAAGGTCGAGCCCATCTCGTAGGTGCCGTTCGACATGCGGTTGAGCCAGCCCTCCTCCGCGCCCTCGGCCGGATTGTTGGGGTCGTAGTCCGGCAGCGACGACATGGCGAGGACTTCGCCGGTGTGCGTGTCGAGCACGACGCCGCCGGCAGCGATGGCGCGATATTTCGCCATGGCGTCTACCAGCACGTCGCGCACGATGTTCTGGACGCGCAGGTCGATCGACAGGCGAACGGGCTCAAGCTTGGCGTCGCTCGTCATGCCGATGGCGGCGAGGTCGGCAAGCCCCTGGTTGTCGATATAGCGTTCCATGCCGGCAACGCCGCGGTTGTCGATATTGACGTGGCCGAGGATGTGGGACGCGGTCGCGCCGCCCGGATAGAACCGGCGTTTTTCCGGCCGGAAGCCGACGCCCGGAATGCCGAGCGCCAGGATCTGGCTCTGCTGCTTCGGCGTCAACTGCCGCTTCAGCCACTGGAACCGCGAATCCGAGACGAGCTTGCGGTAGATCGCGCGGCCGTCGAGTTCGGGCAGCACGGTGCGCAGCCGCTCCACCGCCTCGTCGGCATCGACGATCTTGTGCGGCTCGGCATAGAGCGAAACGGTGCGGATGTCGGTCGCCAGCAGTTCGCCGTTGCGGTCGATGATATCGGGGCGCGACGCCATCAGCTTGTCGGCCGGACCGATGCTGGAGACGCTGTCGGGGGCCGCGATGCCATATTGCACGAGGCGTCCGCCGACGATGCAATAGGCGATGCCGAAACAGGCGATCAGAATGGTGACGCGGCTGCGCGATTGCGCGCCGGTCTTCTTGCGCGTGCCCTCGAAGCGCGGGGTACTGCCCGAGCCGGAGGTACGATTGCCGCCGTCGGCGAAATGCGCCCGGCTCTTCAACACCATGATACGCGAGAGAAACGACATCAGCGCGCCACCGAACCCGTTGCGATCCTGTCGGTTCCACCCGCCCGGCCGATCATCGCGGCAACCGCGTCGTCCTCGCCTTCCGGCAGCGGCAGGTCGATCTTGCGCATCGGCAGCTCGACCGGTCGGGCAAGCTGCGTCGATTCCGTCGGCACGAGCTGCAGGTCTTCGGCATAGGCCTGGACGAGGCTGTTGAGCCGCGCCGGCTGGGTGAGCAGCGCCCAGTCGGCCCTCAGGAGATCGAGGGTCTGTTCCTCGAGCTTGATGGCCGCATCGAGCTTGCGCACTTCCTCGTACTTGTTCTCGGCCTGATGCTTGATGGTGTAGGTCACCGTCGCGGCAGCCGTCATAACGACGATGAGGACGGCGTCAAAGGTACGGAACATCCGTCAGCCTCCAATCTTCTCAAGACTTGCAAGGTTGGGCAGGTCGAACAGGGACAGGTCATCGCTCTCCGGCGGTGCGGCGGTGCGTTCGCCAGCGCGCAGCTTGGCCGAACGGGCACGGGGATTTGCGGCGCTTTCCGCGTCGCCTGCCGAAACCATAGGCTTGCCGACTGGCGTGAAGGTTGCCGCGCGAACGGAGACCTCCGGCAGGTGGCGCGAGCCGGACGCCTTGCCGGACCGGTCCTGAAAGAACTTCTTGACGATCCGGTCCTCCAGCGAGTGGAAGCTCACCACGACCAGCCGGCCGCCGGGCTTCAACACCTTTTCGGCCGCGAAGAGCGCGCGGGCGAGCTCGCCGAGCTCGTCATTGACGAAGACGCGCAGCGCCTGGAAGACGCGGGTCGCCGGATGGATCTTGTCCTTGGCCTTGCGCGGCGTGACGATCTCGATCAGCCCGGCAAGGTCGCGCGTCGTGACGAAGGGCTCCTGCAGGCGGCGCTTCTCGACGGCACGCGCGATGCGGCCGGATTGCGGTTCCTCGCCGAGAAAGCCGAAGATGCGGGTGAGATCGGAGACTTTCGCGCGGTTGACGACATCGGCCGCCGAAACGCCGGAGCCCGACATGCGCATGTCGAGCGGACCGTTCTTCTGGAAGGAGAAGCCGCGCTCGGCCTCGTCGATCTGCATGGAGGAGACGCCGACATCGAGCACGACGCCATCAAGGCCATTTTCGGGCGCGTGCCGTGCAAGATCGGAAAACCGGGAATGGATGAGGGAGAGCCTGCCGCCGGAAGATGCGACCAGCGCCTGGCCGCCTGCGATTGCCGTCGGGTCGCGGTCGAGCGCAATGACCTCGGCGCCGGCCGACAGAATGGCCGACGTATAACCGCCGGCACCGAACGTGCCGTCGAGGATGACCTGTCCCGGCCTTGCATCCAGCGCGCCGAGCACCTCTGGAAGAAGAACCGGGATGTGACGCACCAGTCCGCCATCGGCACCAGTAGAACCTGTGCCAAGATCCGCCGCCATCCCGATTCTCCGTCCTACCCCGACCCCAAGCCTCGCAACTTGTGCCGTTCGCGGGCCGCCGCCTGCATGGCCTCGAATGCCTGCGGCTGCCATAACTGAAAGTGGTCCGCCCGACCGACGAAGGTGACCTCCGTCGTGATGCCGGTGAAGTCGCGGATGAAATCCGTGACCATCAGCCGACCTTCCGAATCGAGCTTCATGGAGGTCCCGCCCCCGTGGATCAGGAGCGACATCTCGTTTGCGACCGGCGAAAACGGATTCTCGCTGGCGATCTGCCGCTCGAGCCGATCGAGCAGGTCCTGACCGCCGGCGCTGATCGCCGGAAAGACGAAATCCTGAAAGCAATAGAGCTCCCGGATGTCGCGCTGTGCGAGCACGGTGCGAAACGCCGAGGGAACGGAAACCCGTCCCTTTGCATCCACCCTGTTCGTCACATTCGACAGGAACCGGTTCATGACGCGATACAGCCGCTTCCCCGACCCGGGCGATGTGCAGATGCCCGGGCGAAACACACAAAAACTCAACCGCGCAAGCCGACCCCCTCGCGGCGCAAGCGCGCCACGCAGTCCCTGGCCGGGACCTTGCGAAACTTTTCGAAAGTTGGGCGTTCATTCGCCCTTGTGCGGTGTGCTTTTGGGATAACATGGGACCATATGGGCGTCAATGGGAACAGCACGGATTCCGGGCAGCCAAACCGTCGAATATTCATAAGCCGTTAAGTTTAACAAATGGTTAGGAATTCGCTGCCAACAGCTTGTAGGAAAAGGGAAAGCCGAATTGGCGTTTCGCTGTCAGGCGCTCAGGACGCCGCAATCTCGCACTTGCAAAATCAGTGACTTACGGACCCGGCAAAAAAATGCCGGCGGAGGGAGATTTTTGCCAGTTGGCCTGTAAGCCGGGTTCTGTATGGCTCCGGCCGAAACCGGAACGTGGCAGCCATTCATCTGGGACCGGACTTGCGCCCGGCCTCTTGCAACCCACCCGGATGACCGGCCCGGAAACGGGCTGAAACGCTTGCGCGCCTCGCGTCATCCCTATTCGGTTTTGCTCCCGGTGGGGTTTACCGTGCCGTCCATGTCGCCATGGCCGCGGTGGGCTCTTACCCCACCCTTTCACCCTTACCTTCCGAGGAAGGCGGTTTGCTTTCTGTGGCACTTTCCCTGGGGTCGCCCCCGCCGGACGTTATCCGGCACCGTGTTTCCGTGGAGCCCGGACTTTCCTCCCCCCGCTACCTTTCGGCGATGCGGAGCGCGGCTGCCCGGCCAACTGGCCCGCGCTCCTTAGCGGACAGGCCGGACGATGACCAGTCCTCTCATGCGATCTCTGCAAATGGGCCGGTATAACGATCAAAGCAGGTGGACGGCGAAATCGGTCGCGTAGCCTTCATCACCGAGCGCACCATCCAGAACAAGGCGCGCGCCGAGCCTTCCGATCTCGTCGGAGCTCTTGGCGGCCGCGCCGTTGCCGCCGGCAAGCAGCGCGATCCGATCGCCCTCGACAAAGCCGGCATAGGGATAGCCGTGGGCGGTATAGGTCGTCACGCAGGGCGTCGAAAGCCATGACCGGGGCGTCAGGCCGGGCATCGCCGCGGCAAGAACCCGTCTGAGATGGGCAATCGCGCCGGGATCGCCGTCGGTCTTGAACCAGGCGCGGATATCGGCATCCGAGTTAAGCACGATATCCGTCGGGTCACCGCCGATCTTGATATACCAGCGGCCGTCCGGATAGCGGATCGGCGGCAGCAGGTAGAAATGGTCCTTGGGATCGCCGCTCTCGTCGATCCAGCAGGGCATGCCGGCATAGGCGGGCAGGTCCGCCTCCCCGACCTCGGCAAAGATCACCGTCCGGCCCTTCACGACAAGGTCCGGCCGCCGCGGCAGCAAGCCTTCAGCGCCGGAAAATCCACCTGCCGCAACGAGCACACGACCGGCAGAGACCCGCGAACCGTCCCGCAGGGCGACCGTGACGCTGTCGCCGTCGACCGCCGTCGAAACGGCTTCCTGCGACAGGATCGTTCCCCCTGCCTTTTCGACGCAGGCGGCCTGCGCGGCGACGAAGGCGCGCGGATTGACATGCCCGGCGCCGGAGGCCTCCAGAAACCCTGCTGCGTGGCCCGGAACGGAAAAATGCGGGAACCGCGCGGAGAGCTCGGATGCCGTCAGAAGCGGCACATCCAGACCGAGATCATCGACGACGGCCGCGACCCCGTCGAGATAGCCGCCATGGCCTGCCGGAACAGGACCCGAGATGAGGCAACCGACCTCATGAAAGAAGGGAATGCCGCTTGCGGCCTCGATGTCGCGGTAACGTGCGATCGAGCGTTGCGCCAGCCGCGCCCAGTCGCGATCGCCATCGATGGTCCGGGTGATGCGGCCATTGTCGTAGTGGCTGGCGAAGACGCCGTCATGGGCGGACCAGTCCTTTGGCTCGTCGGGACCGATCAGCGCGACACGCGCGCCTGAAACGGTCAGATGGCGCGCGGCTGCCGCGCCCATCATGCCCTTGCCCACGACAATGAAATCGAAATCCGCCGCCATGATCGTCCCCGCTTGCTCGTCCCGAGACGGATAGCACGGGCCGAGGAGAAATCCAGAGGGCTGGACGTCAGGGCATGCCGGGCGCGAGCGCCACCGGCATGCCGTCTGCGACAATCAGTTGATGATGCCCTGCACCTTGCCGCAATAGCGTTTGGACACGGGATTCATCCGCTTCGCGCCATGCCCGGCATTGTACTTGAGGATCGTGCCGCAGGTCGTGCCGCCGCCGAGCTGATGGGCGAGCGCCAGGTATTTCATGCCGTACTTGATGTTGGTCTCGGGATCGTACAGGCCCTTGGTGGAGCCCTTGTAGCCCATCATGCGCGCCGTGGTCGGCTTGATCTGCATGAGGCCGACTTCGCCTGCCCGGCCGCGTGCCTTCGGGTTGAAATTGCTTTCGACGCGAACGACGGCATGAGCGAGTGCCGCCGGCACGCCATAGGCAGCCGCATAGCTGTGGATCAGGCCCGTGTAGCCGGTCGGCTTTTCGGCCTTGGGGTAACCTGTCGTGCGCGTGCCGCCCTTGATCTTGCCCTTGATGACGGTGCCGTCGCGGCTGATCACCGTTTCGCGCTGGCTTTTGCCGCCCTTCTTCGCAGCCGTCTCGCCTTTGGTCTTCCTGTCGATGGACCCCGTCTTGATGTCGTCCGTTGGCTTCGAAGCGTCGCCCTTCGGCTGGACGGAACGGGCAAGATGGGAAGCGGGCTGATCGAGCCGGCCGGCATGGGCCGCTCCGGTCTGGACAAGAAGCGTGCACAGGCAGGCCGCGCCGGCGGCCGCAACGAACTTCATCATGTATTCAAAATCTCCGGTCAGGCGCATGGCGTAGCCATGGCATCGGGCCGGTGGCCGGATGCCTGCGCATTAAGTCTATCCTCGTGAACAGGCCCGCCATCCCAGTGGATGGCCGGTGCCGAAGGACGATCGCCGAGGAGGCCCTACCCCGTTCAACGAAACGTCCCGTACCCTCGTGCCGCAGCCGCTATCGGATCGTTGCGATCGATGCTGCACTGCAGAAGCGCGGGGCAGCGGGAAAAGACAGGGTCAATCGGGTCAGGATGTGGCGAAGCGATAAACTTCTGTTACCGGATGCAATATTCGGTTTAACTCATGCCTTATCAACGGCCGGTTCGGGCAGCGCCCGCAACAGCCTGTGCAGCGTGTCGATCGTCGAGAAATCGGCGATGCCATCGACCCGCGCCGGACGAAAATGGCGCTGGAAGGCGGCAACATCGCCTTCCGTTCTTTCGTCAAATTTTCCAGTGACTTGCGTGCCATAGCCATAGAGGCCGAGCATCGCCTGCAACGCCTCGACGGGCTGGCCCTCGTCACCCCTTTGAAAGAAGCGCCCGCCGGTCACCGGCGTCGGCTCGACCCAGTGTCCGACACCGGCCTGATGAAGCCGCGCCCAGGGGAATTTTTCGCCCGGATCCACCTTGCGGACGGGCGCCACATCGCTGTGCCCGAGGACCCTTTCGGGTGCGATGCACCATCTTCTGCCACAATCGAGACACAGTTCGATGACCGCCGCGATCTGCGCATCCGGGAAATCCGGCAGTCCGCCCGGATGCCCAGCATTGGCGATCTCGATGCCGATGGAGCGCGAATTGATGTCCGTCTCGCCCTTCCAGACGCTCCTGCCCGCATGCCAGGCGCGCAACCGCTCCGGGACGAGTTGCACGACGCGTCCGTCCTCATGCACGAAATAGTGGCTGGAGACCTGGCTTTCGTCGCGACAGAGCCACGAGAGCGCACCGTCCGCCGTGTCCATGCCGGTATAGTGGAGGAGAAGCATGTCCGGACCTGAAACGCCGATGCGCTCGCCATGGTTCGGCGAGGCTTGCACCTCGGCGTTCCCGTAGTCGCATGCAAACGCGGTCATGCCGCCTGGCGCTCTCTTTCGATTGCCTCGTAGGCGGCGTTGAGCGCGGCCATGCGGTCATTGGCGATCTGCTGGAATTCCGCCGGCACGCCGCGCGCCACGAGGCGGTCGGGGTGGTTTTCGGAGGCAAGCACCCGGTAGCGGCTGCGGATCGTGCGGAAATCGTCCCGCGGCGAGACGCCGAGCACCTTGTAGGGGTCGCGCCCGCTGATATGCACATGGCGTGCCGTGATCTGCTCGAAACGCCCTTCGGCCATGCCGAAGATATGGGCGACGCGGGACAGGAAGGCCATTTCCATGTCGTGGATCAGTCCGTCCGCCTTGGCGATATGGAACAGCCCGTCGATGATATCCTCGAGGATCGGGCAGTTCTTCTCGCAACTGACGCACAGCGCTGCCATCTTCTCGGCATAGGCCTCGTAGCCGGCCACGTCCTGGCGCGCGAGATTGTAGAGCCGGGCGACGTTCTTCGCCTGGTCTTCAGGAAACTTGAAGATGTCGCGGAAAGCGTCCACCTCCGCCGTCGTCACGACGCCGTCGGCCTTGGCCATCTTGGCCGAAAGCGCGATCATCGCCACGGAGAAGGCGACCTGACGCCGCGTTTCCGGATCCCCTTCAAAAAGGGTCCGCACCGCTTCGACAACGCTCGAGAGCGCATTGCTCGCCGCATCGGCGACCATGCCGACGAGGCGGTCCCAGACGGACGAGAGCAGGCAATCGTTGGAATTCGAGAACATGGTAGTGATCTTGACCAGACATTCGCGGCGAAAGCAAGCCGGCGCGCTTCGTGAAAATGTAGGATAACAAAATTTTGATGGCCCTCAACAAGTGGATGCATTCTTTTTCGTGATGCTGGGATCACGGCAATGAATTTGACCGCCGCGACCGCCGGTGCGAGCACGAAAGCCCCTGCTGGACGGAGCATCCCTTGCCCTTTCTCTCCCGGACATCGATCGGAATGCTGCTCGGCCTGATCGGCGTGACGATCTTCGGCGGCACGCTGCCGATGACGCGGCTGGCACTCGAAGGCTTCTCGCCCTTCGTCATCACCTTCGGCCGCGCCGTGATCGCCTCGCTTGCGGCCGGCGCCATTCTGCTTGCGCTCGGCCGCCGCCTGCCGCGCCGGCATCTGGCGTCGCTTTTGGGCGTCGGGCTCGGTGCGGTCTTCGGCTTCCCGATCTTCTCGACCATTGCCATGCAGACGATCCCGGCAAGCCACGGCGGCGTCGTGCTCGGCATCCTGCCCCTGCTCACCTCCATCTTCGCGGCGCTGGTCGATGGCGAACGCCCCGGTGTCCTCTTCTGGGCCTGCGGCATCGCCGGCTCGGCGCTGGTCGTCTTCTTCTCGGTGCAGGAAAGCGGATTCCGGCTCGAAACCGGCGACCTGTGGCTGTTTCTCGCAGCGATCTCCGCCTCGTTCAGCTACGTGCTCTCCGGCAAGCTTGCGCGCGAGCTGCCGGGCTGGGAGGTGATCGGCTGGGCGCTTGTGATCACCGCACCGCTTTCGCTGATCGGCACGATCGTCACCTGGGAAGGCGGCATCAGGACACCAGGCACGACCGAATATGCGGCGCTCGCCTATCTCGGCCTGATGTCGATGTTCGGCGGCTTCGTCTTCTGGAATGCGGGCCTGGCACTCGGCGGCATCGCCCGCGTCGCGCAGGTGCAGCTCTTCCAGACCTTCGTGACGCTCGCCGTAGCCGCCCTTCTTCTCGGCGAGACGATCCACCCGACGACGCTTGTCTTCGCGGCCGCCGTCGCCTTCGTCGTCTGGCTCGGCCGCAAGGCGAAGATCGCCAACGTGTCTGCTCCCTCGCCGAATACCAGCCGTTGAAGAGTGGTTTGCGGCCAAAGTCATTCCGTCATGGAAGCGGGATAAGTTCCGGCCCGCCGATTCCCCTCGACCGGAATCTGCGCTAGACAACGCCGACCGCACGAGACGGGCACCTGCCGAGGAGGACTTATGGCCAAACAGAAAGTTGCAATGCTGACCGCGGGCGGGCTCGCCCCCTGCCTCTCCTCCGCCGTCGGCGGCCTCATCGAACGCTACAGCGACGTTGCGCCCGAGATCGAACTCGTCGCCTACCGTTCCGGCTATCAGGGCCTGCTGCTCGCAGACCGGATCGAGATCACCCGCGAGATGCGCGAGAAGGCGCCGCTGCTGCACCGCTTCGGCGGCTCGCCGATCGGCAACAGCCGCGTCAAGCTGACGAACGCCGCCGACTGCGTGAAGCGCGGCCTGGTGAAAGAGGGCGAAAACCCGCTGCGGGTCGCCGCCGAGCGCCTCGCCTCCGACGGGATCACCATCCTGCACACGATCGGCGGCGACGACACCAACACGACGGCCGCCGACCTCGCCGCCTATCTCGGCGCCAACGGCTACGATCTCACCGTTGTCGGCCTGCCGAAGACGGTCGACAACGACGTGGTGCCGATCCGCCAGTCGCTCGGCGCCTGGACGGCGGCCGAAGTCGGCGCCGGCTTCTTCGACCATGTCAGCAACGAGCAGAGTGCCGCACCGCGCACGCTGGTCGTGCACGAGGTGATGGGTCGCCACTGCGGCTGGCTGACGGCCGCGACCGCCCGCGCCTACATGCAGAAGACATCCGCCAACGAATATGTCGACGGCTTCATGATGAACGCCCAGCTGAAGAACATCGACGGGCTCTACCTGCCGGAAATGGCCTTCGACCTCGATGCCGAGGCCGAGCGCCTCAAGGCCGTGATGGACCGCACCGGCTACGTCACCCTCTTCGTTTCGGAAGGCGCCTGCCTCGACGCCATCGTCGCCGAGCGGGAATCAGCCGGCGAGACGGTCAAGCGCGACGCCTTCGGCCATGTGAAGATCGACACGATCAATGTCGGCAACTGGTTCTCCAAGCAGTTCGCAGCCCTTCTCGGCGCGGAACGCTCGATGGTGCAGAAATCGGGCTATTATGCCCGCTCCGCCCCCGCCAACCGCGACGACCTGCGCCTCATCCAGAGCATGGTCGACCTCGCCGTCGAAAGCGCCCTCAACAAGGTCTCCGGCGTCACCGGCCATGACGAGGGCCAGGGCGGCAAGCTGCGCACCATCGAATTCCCGCGCATCAAGGGCGGCAAGCATTTCGACACGTCGGCCAAATGGTTCGGCGAGGTGATGGAGGCGATCGGCCAAAGCTGGAAGACCGCCGGCTGATCACCGCGCACTTTCGCGCTTGACGCCGCCTGATGCCGGTGGCTTGCTCCCCGTGCGTTCCGACCACGGGGAGTTTTCATGTCCTTCGAACACTGGCTAACCTTCGCCGCCGCCTCCGCCATCATGCTGGCGATCCCCGGTCCGACGATCCTTCTCGTCATCTCCTACGCGCTCGGCCATGGCCGGCGGACGGCCGGCGCGACGGTCGCGGGCGTGGCCCTTGGCGACTTCACGGCCATGACCGCGTCCATGCTCGGCCTCGGCGCGCTGCTCGCGACCTCCGCGACCATCTTCACGGTGCTGAAATGGGTCGGCGCCGCCTACCTGATCTGGCTCGGCATCAAGCTCTGGCGCGCGCCCGTCGCCGACCCGGAGGCAGCACACCCCGCGGAGGAGAGGCCGGCAAAGATCTTCGCCCATGCCTATGTGGTGACCGCGCTCAACCCCAAGAGCATCGTCTTCTTCGTCGCCTTCCTGCCGCAGTTCCTCGATCTCTCCCGGCCGGCCCTGCCCCAGATGGTGATTTTCGAGGTGACCTTCCTCGTGCTCGCAACGCTGAACGCGCTTGCCTATGCGCTGATGGCCGCCTCCGCCCGCCAGACGATCCGCAAGCCGGGCATCCAGAGGGTCGTCAACCGGACCGGCGGTTCCCTGCTGATCGCCGCCGGTCTTGTGACTGCAGGCTGGCGGCGCGCTGCCGCCTGACGCTCCCCAATCCTGCGGGTTGCCGCCGGACAGGCGATGGGTTAAGGAAAATTAACGGCTGGGCACCGTTGATTTGCCGTCGCACCCTCTAAGAGGGGCGGGCCAGCAGAAAGCTAACACATGAACGGTTTCAGCAATCTCCGGACGAGACTGGCTTCGGCGACATTCGGCGTGAGCACACTCCTGATCCTCGGCGGCTGCACCAGCATGGTCGAAACCTCGATGGAAGAGGTCTCGACGACCCAGGTCGCCGCAACCCCGGCCGTCCTGCCGGAGGCAAAGCCCGGAACGGAAGGCACGGAAAACGCGCTGCCCACGCCCGTCGCCTATGGCAGCCCGGCGACCGCGACGAGCGGCACCGAGATGACCGTCGCCGTCGCCGAACCGGGCTTCGACAGCGGCCAGCCGCAGGGGCTTGAGGAACTCGTCGCCTCGCGCAAGATCATCCCCGTCGCCAAGCCCGCCTTCACGCCCGTCGCCTTTGCCGCGACCGAAGCGAAGATCGTCATGCCGGTCGCAACGCCTGTGGTCATCAAGTCCGGCACGCCGATCGATCCGCTGATCACGAAATACGCCGCGATCTACGGCATTCCGGAAACGCTGCTGCACCGCGTCGTCAAGCGCGAGAGCCGGTACAATCCAAGGGCCTTCAACCGCGGCCACTATGGCCTGATGCAGATCAAGTACGCGACCGCCAGGAGCATGGGCTACGAAGGTCCGGCCGAGGGCCTCTTCGACGCGGAAACCAACATCAAATACGCCGCGAAATACCTGCGCGGCGCCTGGCTCGTCGCCGACGACAAGGACGACGGCGCGGTCATGCTCTATGCGAGCGGCTATTATTACCACGCCAAGCGCAAGGGCCTGCT
>CAMPIK010000008.1 GCA_946886325.1 uncultured Shinella sp. | reverse complement strand
GTTCATCGGGCTGCGGACTGGCTCCGGGCGGCACGCGGCACCCGCCAATGGGGCGAGCATGCGGGGGGCGGGCATGCAGGGCGCCGCTTCAGCCGACTTACTGCGCCCAAGCGTGCGCCGCTGTCAAATCCCCGATAATTGCCGAGGCTATCACAAAGCCGTGATTCCCGGCGCCTTCTTCGTGACGTGCCCTAGCTTCGGCTCGTGCGATGATGGCGCCGGCTTCGGGACCGTCGGGAAGCTGCCGGGCCGATCAAGCACGCAATTCATAACGGAGGCTGGAAAATGGCAACGACCATGGATATTTCACGCAGAACCCTGTTCCTGGCAGCGGGCGTCGGCACGCTTGCCGCGCCCTTTATCCTGAACCGGGCTGGCACCACCGCATTCGCCCAGGGAGACGCAGGCATGAAGATGGCACCCGTCGAAACGCGAACCTTCAAGCTCGGCAGTTTCCGGGTCACGGTCGTGCGCGACGGCATGAGGCCTTCAGGCACGCCGAACGAGACCTTCGGCACCAATCAGTCGGCCGAAACGGTGGGTGCGCTGCTCACCGAGAATTTCCTGCCCGCCGATCAGTTCGTCAACAGCTTCGCGCCGACGCTGGTCGACACCGGCTCCGAGGTGGTGCTCTTCGACACGGGCCTGGGCGAGGGCGGTCGCGAGGCCGGCATGGGGCGCCTCGTCGAAGGCCTGAAGGCGGTGGGCTACACGCCGGACCAGGTCACCGTCGTCGTCATCACGCATATGCACGGCGACCATATCGGCGGCCTGACCGAAGGCGGCGCTCCGACCTTCGCAAATGCGCGTTATGTGGCCGGCCGCACGGAATATGATTTCTGGACGAGCACGGATCGGGTCGGCACGCCGGCCGAACAGGGACACAAGGGCGTGTTGGCCAAGGTGCAGCCGCTCGCCGAAAAGATCACCTTCATCGAGGACGGCGGTGAAGTCGTACCCGGCATCACCGGCATCAATGCCTTCGGCCATTCGCCGGGCCACATGATCTTCCGCATCGAATCCGATGGCCGCGCGATGATGCTGACGGCCGATACGGCCAATCACTTCGTCCTGTCGCTCCAGCGGCCCGACTGGGAAGTCCGGTTCGACATGGACAAGGCGATGGCGGCGGCGGCGCGCAAGACGGTGTTCGACATGATCGCGACCGACAAGCTTGCCTTCGTCGGCTATCACATGCCGTTCCCGGCGGTCGGCTATGTGGAAAAGGCAAGCGAGGGCTATCGCTTCGTGCCGATGAGCTATCAGTTCGACATCTGATCGATGACGGCCGGGCCTGCGGCGGTTTTGCGCGCAGGCCCGGTCCGTTGGTTTTCGACCGGAGCGGTCAGGCCGCTTCGTACATCTCGCGGGCGACGTCCTTCAGGAGCGTGACCATGCGGTCCTGCAGCTCCTCATCGGGACATTCGATGCCGGCGGTGGCGAAATCGGCGCGGATACGGGCAACGGCGGCACCCGGCGAGGTGACGTCGGCGACAGCCAGTTCACGGGAATAGGTTTCGGCGTCGTGGCGACGCAGCTTGGCGGCGGCCCAGAAGCCAAGCAACGCATTGGTGCGGGCCTGTGCGCGAAACTGGAAATCCTGCCTGTAGGCGAATTCGTCCTCGAGAGCGCGGGCTCTTTTCTTCAAAGCGGTCATCGTCGTTCCCCATCGTGGTGTTGTTCTTGGTCGCGGCCGTTTCTGTCCTTGGCCACGCATTGGGTTATACACGCAGAGATTTAAAAGAGAGGCAGGAGAGACGGCTAAGAATTCGTCAACGCGCGGTTGCGTGTCCGTGGGGCAGGGCAGCTACCCGGTTTTTGCTATTCCTTTCGCGCAGGACTCGTGTTACCAGCCCTCGCCAACTTCCAAGACTTATCTTGCAAGCGACCCAGCGGAACAGTTGCCCTCGTTCCCTTGGATTGCTGCCTTTACACCGAAGGGAATTGGCCATGGCCCGCATCATAGAAACCGCAACCGGATTGGAAGCGCTGACCTTCGACGACGTGCTCCTGCAACCGGGACACTCCGAAGTCATGCCGGGCCAGACGAACATTTCGACCCGGATCGCGCAGGATTTCGAACTCAACCTTCCGATCCTCTCTTCCGCGATGGACACCGTCACCGAGGCGCGCCTGGCGATCGCCATGGCGCAGGCCGGCGGCCTCGGCGTCATCCACCGCAACCTGACGCCTGCCGAGCAGGCCGAGCAGGTCCACCAGGTCAAGAAGTTCGAAAGCGGCATGGTCGTCAATCCGGTGACGATCGGTCCCGACGCGACGCTGGCCGATGCGCTGGCGCTGATGAAGGGACACGGCATCTCCGGCATTCCGGTGGTCGAGGGCGGAAGCTCCGGTGCGCCAGGCCGGCTCGTCGGCATCCTCACCAACCGCGACGTCCGCTTCGCCTCCGATCCGACGCAGAAGATCTACGAACTGATGACGCGGGAAAACCTGATCACGGTCAAGGAAAGCGTCGACCAGCAGGAAGCGAAACGCCTGCTGCATTCGCACCGCATCGAGAAACTACTCGTCGTCGATGGCGACGGCCGTTGCGTCGGCCTGATCACCGTCAAGGATATCGAGAAGTCGCAGCTCAACCCGAACGCCTCGAAGGATGCGCAGGGTCGCCTCAGGGCGGCTGCGGCCATCTCCGTCGGCGACGACGGCTTCGAGCGCGCCGAGCGGCTGATCGATGCCGGCGTCGACCTCATCGTCGTCGACACGGCGCATGGCCACTCGCAGCGGGTTCTCGACGCGGTCGGCCGCGTCAAGAAGCTGTCGAACTCGGTGCGCATCATGGCCGGCAACGTCGCGACCGGGGACGGCACGAAGGCGCTGATCGATGCCGGCGCCGATGCGGTCAAGGTCGGGATCGGTCCGGGGTCGATCTGCACCACGCGCATCGTCGCTGGCGTCGGCGTGCCGCAGCTTGCCGCCATCATGGCCTCGGTCGAGGCGGCGCAGGCCGCCGACATTCCCGTCATCGCCGATGGCGGCATCAAGTTCTCGGGCGACCTGGCGAAGGCGATTGCCGCCGGCGCCTCGGCCGTCATGGTCGGCTCGCTGCTCGCCGGCACCGATGAAAGCCCGGGCGAGGTCTTCCTCTATCAGGGCCGCTCCTTCAAGGCCTATCGCGGCATGGGCTCCGTCGGCGCGATGGCCCGCGGCTCGGCCGACCGCTACTTCCAGGCGGAAGTGCGCGACACGCTGAAACTCGTGCCTGAAGGTATCGAGGGGCAGGTTCCCTACAAGGGTCCGGTCTCCGGCGTGCTGCATCAGTTGGCAGGCGGTCTCAAGGCCTCGATGGGCTATGTCGGCGGCAAGGACCTGAAGGACTATCAGGCACGCGCCACCTTCGTGCGCATCTCCGGGGCGGGCCTGCGCGAAAGCCATACCCACGATGTGACGATCACCCGCGAAAGCCCGAATTATCCGGGCGCTGTGTAGCGAACGGCGCGCAAGTCCGCTTTCCTTCCGCTGCGGTTCTGCCTAGAGTCCGGAGCCGGCAATTTCGCCGGCTTCCTTTGGGGGATACCATGAATAGGCTGTTGGCTTGTGCTCTTTTGAGCATGGCAATGCTGTCTTCTGCCAATGCACAGACCGTGAGCGCCGGGACCTACGATGTCCAGGGCACGAACCTTGACGGTTCGGCCTATTCGGGCACGGCGACGATCACGCTCACCAGCGACACGACCTGCGCGATCGAGTGGAACACCGCCGGCACCACGTCGCAGGGCATCTGCATGCTGCACGACGACGCCTTTGCCGCCGGATATGTGCTGCAGGACGCCGTCGGCCTCGTCGTCTACAAGGTGCGGGCAGGGGGCGTGCTCGAAGGCGTGTGGACGATCACGGGACAGGACGGCGCCGGAACCGAGACGCTGACCCTGCAATAACAACAAGACGGGGATCCGGCATCGAGCGGCGGATCCCCTTTCCGGAAGGCGCCGGATGAAGCGAAGCGACCGCGATCTCTGGCAGGCGGCGTGTCCCCTCGTGGTGGTCGCCCTGCTTTGCCTTCTGTTCAATCTCGCCGCCGCTTTCCTCTACGATCGCGTCACCGGCGGCCCGAGTTTCATGCGGCTTCTGACCGGCGATTTCGACGGCCCCGTTCTGGACGCGATGCGGGAGGCGGCCGGACGCAACATGCACTCCAGGGGCCTTCTCCTCGTCATGTATGCCGGCTTCGATGCCGTCCTGCCTGTGGTGCTGTGCCTGCTGTTCCGCCGCATCGCTCTTTTCGAGGGCATGCCGCGCCCGCTCGGCAGCGCCGTTGCCGGTCTTCTGCCGGTCGCCTATTGCCTCGCCGACTATGCGGAAAATCTCACGAGCCTCGCCTTCTTCTTCCGGTTTCCCGATGCGGAGCTCGACGGGAACGGGATCGCCCTGCTGCTCGTTGGGCTGACGCGATTGAAGCTGCTCATGTTTTGTCTATGTTGCCTCTCGCTCGCCCTTGCCCTTGTCACGCGTCACCGCGCGGGACGCGGGTGATCCCTGCCATCGACAGCAAAGCACAGGACCCGCCGATGACCCCCACCGAAGCCACGCTGTGGCCGATGTTCGCCCACGTGGCCCTGATCTACGTTCTCTATTTCCTGCTGTCGAAGCAGCGGTTTGCCGCCGTGCGCGCGGGGCGTGCCAAGGCGTCGCAATTTCGCGACAACCGCAGCGAACCGGACGAGAGCGTGGCGGTTCACAATTGCCTGTCGAACCAGTTCGAGCTTCCGGTCCTGTTCTACGCAGCGAGCATCCTTCTCTATCTCGTCGATGCCGACAACATCGTCACTGTCGCGCTCGGCTGGCTGTTCGTGCTGTCGCGCTATATGCACGCCTATGTGCACGTGACCAACAACCGGCTGCGCTACCGCCGCCCGGCCTTCATCGTCGGCTTCGTCGTGGTGGGCCTGCTCTGGCTGTGGCTCGCCGTCTGGTCTGCCCTGACCTGATCGCGCCGATAACGCGATTTTGATCGCGATGCCGGCCGGCTGACGTGGTCCGCCGGGATGCAGGCGCTATTCTTGCAGCGAACAACGGAGGACGACGCCATGAGCCGGGACACGGAAGCAGCACCGCGCATCACCCAGGCGATGATCGACGCCTATGACGAATATACCCACCTGACGCTCGACCGCCGCCGCTTCATGGAGCGCCTGACCGCGCTTGCCGGATCGGGCGCTGCCGCGGCGGCCATCGCGCCGATGCTGGCGGCCAGCGGCGCACGCGCCGAAATGGTCGCCGTCGACGACGCGCGCATTGTGGCCAAGGGCGTCGTCTATCCCGGCGGCGACGAGGAGATGAAGGGCTATATGGTGCGCCCGAAGGATGCAGCCGGCGCCCTCGGAAGCGTCATCGTCATCCACGAGAACCGCGGCCTCAATCCGCATATCCGCGATGTCACGCGGCGCATGGCGCTTGAGGGCTTTGCGGCTCTGGCGCCGGATTTCCTTTCGCCCGTCGGCGGAACGCCCGAGAACGAGGACCAGGCTCGCGAACTGATCGGAACGCTCGACCGTGCCGCGACGCTCGAAAATGCCGCCGCCAGCCTCGCCTTCCTGCAAGGGCTCGACATGTCGAACGGCAAGGTCGCGGCGATCGGCTTCTGCTGGGGCGGCGGTCTCGTCAACCGCTTCGCCACGCGCTCGACAAATCTGGCCGCCGGTGTCGCCTATTACGGGCAGCAGGCGCCGGCCGAAGACGTGCCCGGCATTTCGGCACCGCTGATGCTGCACTATGCGGGCATGGACCAGCGCATCAATGCCGGCATCGAGGACTATCGCAAGGCGCTTGAGGAAAACGGCAAGACCTTCGAGATCCACATGTATGACGGCGTCAACCACGCCTTCAACAACGATACGTCCGAGGCGCGCTACAACAAGGAAGCCGCCGATCTCGCCTGGCAGCGCACGGTCGATTTCCTGAAGGCGAACCTCGCCTGACGGTCAGGCCGCTTCCGGCAGTCGGACGCAGGACATCACGGCATCGGCCAGCGCATCCGTGTCGCCGGATCGCGGCAGCCCCTTGCGCCAGGCGAGGCCGATCTCGCGCGACGGCTGCGGATCGGCGAAGGGCACGATGCGGATGGCGTTGCGGGCGGTTTCGGTCGGCACGGCGATCTCGGGAATGAGCGTCATGCCCATGTCGTGCGACACCATCTGGAGCAGCGTCGCCATCGATGTCGCGCCGAAATTGACCAGGCTGCGCTTGCCCGCCGTGCCGCAGACGGCGAGCGCCTGGTCGCGCAGGCAATGGCCTTCCTCCAGCAGCAACAGCCGCTCCATGTCCACCTGGGATTCGGTGAGCGGCGACATCAGCACGTCGCTGTCGTTCTCCGCCATCGCCATGAAGAACCGGTCCTGGAACAGGAAACGCGTGGCGATCGCCTCGTTCTCGATCGGCAGCGCCGCGATCACCACGTCGAGCCGGCCTTCGGCGAGATCGGCGACCAGCCGGTCGGTCACCGCTTCCCGGAGTTCGATCTCGATCGCCGGATAGGCACGCCGCAGGTGCGGCACCAGTTGCGGCACCAGATAGGGCGCCACCGTCGGGATGATGCCGATGCGCATCAGGCCTTCGAGAATGCCTTCGCCCCTTCGCGCCGTCTGCTCCAGCCGCTCAACCTCGATCAGGATCGCCCGGATATGGGCGAGGATCTCGGTGCCCTTTCGCGTCAGGATCGTGTTGCCGCGGGCGCGCTCGACGAGCTTGACGCCGAGATGCTCTTCCATCTCCATGATCTGCGCGGAAAGCGCCGGCTGGCTGACATGCACCAGATCCGCCGCCCGCCCGAAATGGCGCGCGGCCGCCAGAGCATCGAAATAGCGCATCTGTCGAAGGGTCAGCATGATCGGAATTTCTTATCAAAGAAATGCCGTCGATCAAGGTGAAATTATTGTGCCGGCCGTCATCCGGACTGGAACGGGTGCCGGTCGCGCACCCTGCGGGTCACCAACCCGGCAGGATGTGGTTCGGCCTGAGGCGCGGCAGGCGCGGGAAGGCCTTCACATCCGCCTCCGGCAGGTCGTCGTTGACGGCAAGCGGCGAGATGTTGTCGAGACAGGCGGTGATGTGGTTGGTGATCGCATTCATCAGCGAGGCCGACATGCCCGGCCGCTTCATGATGCCGATCTGCACCGGCGCCAGCGGCGGAAAGCCGTCCGCCTGCGTCAGCACGCGCATGCCCGGACGAAGCGCCGATTCCGGCAGGACCGAAACGGCCATGCCGGCCATCACGGCGGCTGCGACGACGGTCGAGGACCAGCTCGTGAACAGGACCTGATAGTCGCGGCCGACCGAATCGAGCGCCGCGCAGGCGATCTGCCGCCACTGGCAGTCGCGCCGCCCGACGGCGAGAGGCACCGGCGCGTTTTCCGGCAGCGGATGGTTGGCCGACATCACCCAGCAGAGCGGCTCGGTCCGCACCACGTCGGATTGCCGCGCCCGCGGATTGTGCGTGACGAGTGCAATGTCGAGTTCGCCGCGGTTCATCTTCTCGGCGAGATCCACCGACGGTTCGCAGACGATGTAGAGCTCGACATTCGGATGCGTCTTGGCGAAACGCATGATGATCTCGGGCATGTAGCGGTCGGCATAATCGTCCGGCGTGCCGATCCTGAGCGTGCCTTCGAGCCGGTTGTCGTCGAAGGCGGCGATCGCCTCGTTGTTGAGCCGGATCATGCGGCGGGCGAAGTTCAGGAGCTTGTCGCCCTCCGCCGTCAGCCGGTTGCCGCGCCCGTCCTTCATGAAGAGCTGCTTGCCGACCCGTTCCTCCAGCCGGCGCATCTGCATGGAGACGGCGGACTGGGTCTTGAACACCCGATCTGCGGCCTTGGTGAAGCTTCCCGTATCGGCGATGGCGACGAATGTCTGAAGCTGATCGATGTCGAGTGGAGCGGACATGGCGATGACCCATAAGCTTGTTTGATTGATACTATTAAAAACATTCGTTGGACTGATCAATGGGATTTTGCGAAAACACAAATGCAAGGTGAACGGCAAGTCCGCCGGCCGGACGCCTTCGAACAACCCCTCCCGCTTCGGCCTCCCGGCGGGATGGGTCTCATTCACGGAGAGCGACCTCAACCGTCACCGGCAATCCGGTGACGACACGATCATGTGCGCCGCGTAACCCCGCCCTGACGGACGGAACGTTGGCGCCGGAAAGGAGAAGATGCCATGCGCATGCTAGACCAGAGACTTGATCTCGACCTCGCCGTATCCACCCCGCCGGCCCCGAGCTTCACCAGGCGCGTCAGCAATTCGCTCTCGCGGTTCGTGCGCACATGGCTCAACCGGCGCGCCGTCAACGAGCTTCGTGATCTGACCGATCATCAGCTCCTCGACATGGGCCTGCGCCGCGAGGATGTCCGCCAGGCGATGACCTCCTCGTTCTTCTCCGATCCGGGTGTGCACCTGATCATTGCTTCGCGCGAGCGCGCTCGCCGCCATCTGCGCACGGGCCGCCTCGACTAAGGCCGCCCGGCCAACCTTCCCCGCAGGGTGAGAGCCAATAACCCTGCTGCTTGCCCGGCGCACGACCTTCAAGGTCATGCCGCCGGGTTTTTTCGTTCCGCTGTCAGGATGGCTTCTTGGTGGTGCCGGTCCCATCGGCGGGCGGCTTGCTCACCGTCTCGAAAATGCTCTCGATGTTCTTCTGGTAGTCCTTCTGCATCTCCAGCCCGGTGTCGAACATCGTGCTGAAGAGCGTCGTCATGGCGTCGGCGGGGGAGGC
The DNA here is from genome assembly GCA_946886325.1 of uncultured Shinella sp. The sequence continues at coordinate 7,797 of CAMPIK010000008.1, read as the reverse complement.
TTCCCTGGCTTTCTCGGGCGCCGGCGCTGCACTTCCGCTCATCGAGGTCATCATGTCCTGGAAGGACTTGGTGAAGGGATTGTCGAGGAAGGGGTTGCTGTCACCCTTGGCGTCCTTGCCGCCGAAGAAGGCCTGCGTGAAGGGATTGTGGAACGGATTGGTGGTGGGCTCCGGCTTCTTCGCCATCCCCGTCGCCTCAAGCCATTGCTGCGTCATCTGCGCGAAGGGATTGTCGGCGCCGGTCGCGCCGCCGGTGAAGGGGGCGACGGACTGCTTGAAGAGCCCGCCCATCATCGTGCTCGCCATGACCGGCAGCATCTGCTTGTAGATTTCCTGGCCGATCCCCGTCATCTGCGCCGCCTGCGCGGCGATTGCGCGCGACACGTCCTTCGAGCCGAACAACTGGCCGAGCACGCCGTTGCCGTCGGCCACGCCCTGCGGCGTAAAGGCCTTCGTCATGTCCTCGAAATATTTGGCATGCTGGCCGGAGGCGAGCGCGGAGATGAACGTCCCGAAGTCATAAGGGTTGGTCGCGTTGCGCTTGAAGCCCTCGGAGAAGGCCGGCATCAGCGCGGCCATCGCCTTGCTCGCCTGTTCCTGGGCAAGGCCGAACTGCTTGGCCATGATCTCCATGGCATGCCCGTTCTGGGCCTGCGTCATCATGTCGTAGAGCGGAAGCATCGCGGATCCTTTCCCGTCGCAGGCACAAGCATGTGCTTGCACTATAACGGCAAATTCACCGGCGCAAACCGCTTTCTGGCGGCGTTGCCTGCCGATCAGTACTGGTAGTCGGTAAAGACCGGCTCGATCGAGCCGCCCCAGCGGCCGTGATAGAGCGACAGCATGTCGTCGGCGAGCGTCGCCTTCTTGGCGAGCGTCTCCTCGAGCGGTGCGAGGAAGATGCTTTCGTCGACATCGTCGCCGTTGCGGCGGTCGCGGGCCTTCAGCCCGGCGCGCGAAATCGCGACCACCTCGCGGGCAATATCGAGCAGCGGCTTGCCGCGGAATTCGGCCCGCAGACCCTGCTCCGGCACGGCGTTGCGCAGCGCCAGCACCTCCTCGAACGTCCAGTCGCGGGTCAATGCTTCCGCAGCGTCGAGCGCCGCATCGTCATAGAGGAGCCCGACCCAGAGCGCCGGCAGCGCACAGATTCGGCGCCAGGGACCGCCGTCGGCACCGCGCATTTCGAGGAAGCGCTTTAGCCGGACGTCGGGGAAAAGCGTCGAGAGATGGTTCGTCCAGTCGCCCATATTGGGCTCCCAGTCGGCGATCTCGCCCTTCAGCGCGCCGTTCATGAACTGGCGGAAGGTGACATGCGTGCAGTCGTGATACTTGCCGTCGCGCACGACGAAATACATCGGGATGTCGAGCGCCCATTCGACATAATGCTCGAAGCCGAAATCGGCGGCGAAGGCGAAGGGGATGAGGCCGGCGCGGTTGTTGTCGGTGTCGCGCCAGATGTCGCCGCGCCAGGAGAGCAGCCCGTTCGGCTTGCCCTCGGTGAAGGGCGAGCTTGCGAAGAGCGCGGTCGCCAGCGGCTGCAGCTTCAGCGACACCTGCATCTTGCGCCGCATGTCGGCTTCCGACGAAAAGTCGAGGTTCACCTGGATCGTGCAGGTGCGGTACATCATGTCGAGGCCCTTGGTGCCGACCTTGGGCATGTAGCGCGACATGATCTCGTAGCGCGATTTCGGCATGCGCGGGGTTTCCGCGAAGGTCCATTTCGGGCTGCCGCCCATGCCGAGGAAGCGGATGCCCATCGGCTCGGCGATCTGGCGCAGCGTCGCCAGGTGCTGGTTCGATTCCTTGCAGGTCTGGTGCAGGTTTTCGAGCGGCGCGCCGGAAAGCTCGAACTGCCCGCCGGGTTCCAGCGAGATCGCGCCGAGCCCGTTCGGGCCGGAAAGCCCGATGATGTTCTCGCCGTCCATGATCGGTTCCCAGGCGGTCTTTTCCTGCATGCCATCAAGAAGGGCCGAGATGCTGCGCGGGCCCTCATAGGGCACCGGGCTGTTGTCGGCGGTGAAGAAGGCGAATTTCTCGTGTTCCGTGCCGATGCGGAAAGCCTCTTTCGGCTTGCACCCTTCGGCGAGATAGGCGGTCATATCCGCTGTCGAGCGGACCGGGGTCTGGTCGGTGGTATCACGGGCCATGAGCGTCTTCTTCTGGCGGATGTCGGCCCATCGGAAGGACGAGCGGGTGAGGGTGCTTGGACCGGATTGAGATGCGGTGCAAGCGAATTTCTTTCAAGAAGCGTTCAAAAAAAACACATCATGGCGGAGCGCTTGCGACCGCGTGCCGCGGACGAACCGCCGCGTCGAAGCCTTCAGTTCCAGTCGCCAATCGCAGCCTGAAGCACGGCCATCGCCGCGACCGCCGCGGTGTCGGCACGCAGGATGCGCGGCCCGAGCGGAATGGCGGTGACGAAGGGAAGGCTGCGCAGCAGTTGCCGCTCCTCGTCGGAAAATCCGCCTTCCGGGCCGATCAGCAGCGCGAGCTTGCGCTCCGTCACGGTCTTCAGCACATCGAGCGGGTTGTTCGTCTCGTGACCTTCGTCGCAGAAGACGATGCGCCGCGCGGGATCCCAGTCCGCCAGCACATCCTCCAGCCGGCGCGGCTTCTCCACCGTCGGGATCGAGAGGATGCCGCATTGTTCGGCCGCCTCGATGACGTTTGCCTCCAGCCGCTCGATGCTGGTGATCTTGCCCTGCACGTGCTGCGTCATGACCGGGCGCAGCACACCGGCGCCCATTTCGACGGCCTTCTGCACGAGATAGTCGAGCCGGCCGACCTTCAGCGGCGCGAACAGGTAGTGCAGGTCGGAGGTCTCAGGCTGCGGGCGCACCTGCTCCGCCATCGTCAGCAGGATGCGCTTGCGCGTCTCGAAGCCGACGGTCGCCCGCCACTCGCCGTCCCGCCCGTTGAAGACGAGCACGGAGGCGCCGTCCTCGATGCGCAGCACGTTTGCCAGATAGTGGAACTGGTCCTTGCCGACAGGCACCACGCCCCCGGCGCCGAGTGGCTCGTCGAGAAAGAGCCGCTGCATGCGATAGTTCGCCCGCATCGCCGTCGCCTCAGCCGAAGACGCTGTCGAGCAGCACGAAGAGCAGGGCCGAAAGGCCCGCTGCCGCCGGCACGGTGATGATCCAGGCGGCGACGATCGTCATGAAATGCGAGCGGCGCACCAGATAGCGGCGGCGCATTTCGTCCGGGTTGCGCTCCTCCGCCTCTTCGAGATCGATCTTGCCGCCCTTGCGGCGGATGTATTCGAGCCGGCGCTTGGAGTTGCGCGTGTACCATTCGCGGAAGAAGCCGACGCCGAAGACCGCGCCGACGGCGATATGGGTGGAGGAAACCGGCAGGCCCATCGCCGATGCGACGATGACGGTCAGCGCTGCCGACAGCGCGACGCAGAAGGCCCGCATCGGATTGAGCTTGGTGATCTGCTCGCCGACGAGCGCGATCAGGCGCGGCCCGAAGAGAAGCAGGCCGAGCGATATGCCGACCGCGCCGATCAGCATGACCCAGAAGGGAACCGTCACATTGGACGACACTTCCGCGTCCTGCGCCGCATGCACGATCGCGGCAAGCGGCCCGATGGCATTGGCGACGTCGTTGGCGCCATGCGCGAAGGAAAGCAGCGCCGCCGAGAAGATGAGCGGAATGCGGAAGAGCTTGCGCAGCGACTGGTTGCGGTTTTCGAGCCCCAGCGACTGGCGCCCGACGAAGGGCACGGCGGCGAAATAGGAGATGACGCCGGCGGCGATGCCGATCAGCAGCGCCGTGACGAAGCTGATCGAGATGAGCCTGTTCAGCCCTTTCGTCGCCAGATAGGCCGCGAAGGCGCCGGTCATCACGGCGATCAGCACGGGTACCCATTTGCGGGCGGCCGCGAGCTTGTCGTCGCGGTAGATGATGTATTCCTTGATGAAGGCGAGGAAGATCGCCGCGACGATGCCGCCGAGAAGCGGCGAGATGATCCAGCTTGCCGCGATGCTCGACATCTGCACCCAGTCGACGGCGTCCGCGCCGGCCGCCGCGATCCCGGCGCCCATGACGCCGCCCACGATCGAGTGGGTCGTCGAAACCGGGGCGCCGAGCCATGTCGCAAGGTTCAGCCAGAGCGCCGAAGCAAGCAACGCCGCCATCATCGCCCAGATGAACGCGTTGGTGCCGGGAACCGATGTCGGGTCGATGATGCCCTTCGAGATGGTGGAGACGACGTCGCCGCCGGCAATCACCGCGCCGAGCGTTTCGAAGATCGCCGCGATCACCAGGGCGCCGGTCATCGTCAGCGCCTTGGAGCCGACGGCGGGGCTGACATTGTTGGTGACGTCGTTGGCGCCGATGTTCATCGCCATATAGGCGCCGATCGCAGCGGCCGCGATGATGATGACGGCGCCGGGCCGGTCCATCACGTAGACGGCCGAAAACACCATGGCGAGTGCCAGAAAGACCAGTCCGATGCCGGGCGCGACGAGGCCCTTCGACACGAAATGCGCGGCTTCTTCCACCCGCGTCAGCTTGTCGAGGTCCTTGTCGAGTGTCGGCTTGGTCAGCCGCGCCTGGGAATTCGCCATGCATCCTGCTCCGATTTCAGGAGTGGCACTATCGCCTCATTAGGGCGAGGGCAATATGACGGGAAATTCAGCGGCGGATATTTTTCGCCATCGGCAGGGCTTTCGGCAGCAGCATCGTCTGCTCGAATTCCAGGATCAGGTCTTTCAGGCCGGGCTCGTTCACCCTGGCGGCCGCCTCGCTGCAACTGACCCATTCGGAGCTGCGCTGGTCCTTCTCCGGATAGTTCTTGCAGACGTCGGCAACTTCCAGCGCATAGACCTGCACCTTGCAGGGAACCTTCATGCCTTCTGCCATGCCCTTCTGGTACATGTAGTGGCCGATCGCTTCCTTCTGCGTCTTGCCCTTGACGCCCGCCTCCTCGAAGGCCTCGCGCTCGGCAACGGCGTAGGAGCGGCGGCCCTGCATCGGCCAGCCCTTGGGGATGACCCAGCGTCCGGTATCGCGGCTGGTGATCAGCAGGACTTCGAGAACCGACTTCTTCTTCCGGAACCGGTAGCACAGGGCGGCATACTGCATCCGGGCAGGGCGCCGGAACATCAGGTGCACGTCGCTGGCAATGCGGTTGAGAATGTTCAAGGTCGGTTTCATCCTTTCCAATACGAATCGTACCACGGGTTGCAGCGTCCAGTATGAACGCTATCGGCAGCAAGTAAACGGTATTCGGGTCGCGAAGTCTCGCGATACGGCCAGAATACTCACATATAACACTATTTTTGCGGGATTTTGTCGGATTTGTCACGCTGGCGCATGCGCAGTTGTGAGATACGTTGCCATTCGCCGGTGCGCTCCGCGTCCCTTATTGCGACGGAGATATGGTCGATATGCGCCTGCGCCGCCGCCTTTGCGGCCGCAGCGTCGCCGCGGATGATCGCCATTGCGATCGCCTCGTGCTGCGCCAGAAGCGTGGCGCGGGCGTGCTCGGAGGAAAACACCAGGTGCCGGTGGAAGAAAATGCCCTGCTCCAGCAGCCTGTAGCACGCGCGCAACGTGTGGAGCAGGATGATGTTGTGCGCGGCCTCGCCGACGGCATTGTGCAAGTCCACGTCGGCCTGCAGCTCGTCTTCGAAATTGCCGCTGTCATGCGCCGCGCGCATTGCGGAGAGAATGGTCTCCAGCATCTGCCGGTCGTAGGCGGTGGCGCGCCGCGCGGCGAACTCGGCGGAAATCCCCTCCAGTTCGCGCCGGTATTCCAGATAGTCGATGGTCGCGCGGCGATGGCGGGCGATCAGCTCGACGACCGGCTTTGAAAAGACCTGCCCGATGATATCGGCGACATAGGTGCCGCCGCCGTGTTGGCTGATGAGCAGGCCGCGCTGTTCCAGCTCCTTCAGCGCCTCGCGCAGGATCGGCCGCGACACGTCGAACCGCTTCGACAGCTCGCGCTCGCCGGGCAGCCTGTCGTCGCCGCGCAAGATGCCTTCGAGGATCAGCAATTCGACCTGCCGCACCACTTCCTCCGCCGTCCTGCCATGGCTGACGCGGGAGAAGAGGTCGAAATGCGGATCGGGGCTCGGCTGGTCCATGCCGCGACAGTATCAATCGCTGCCGAAACTGGTCAACAATCTTGTCCAGTGCGAGCGAAGCGACCTGCGTCAAAGCGCCCTTTCTCCCGGCCCCTGACATTTGTTAAGGGTGGAGCCTGCCGCATTGGAGGGGACGATGCGGCCTGAGGGGACAGGCATGAGCAAGGGAAGTTTCGCTTTTCCGCCGGCGGCGGCGCGCGCCCAGGCGCTGGGGGAAATCCATGCCCGGCCCTATGTGCTGGTGCCTTCGCCGCGGGTGATCTTCCAGATGGCTTTCCTGACGGAGGGCGGCACCGGCGTCGACCATGCCGTGCTTGCCGACCTTTCCCGCTCGCGCGGCATCTCGCCGCCGGCGCGCGATGCCAGCCACCATGCGATGAACTGGGGGCAGGGCACGCTGCGCTGGGAGCGGCACACGGAGTTTTCGACCTATTTCTGGGATGCCCCGGTGCCGGAGCGTTTCGGCGCGGACGTTGCCGTGCATCCCTTCGGCGACAGTTTTTCCCCGCCCGGCACGCTGATATCAGGCATCCGGCTGGAGATCAGGCCCGATACGCCCGAAACGCGCACGGCGATCACCGTCTTCGACCCGACGAGCCTCTGCTACAGCGAGGTGAAGAACGGCCAGGCGGCGATCCTCACCGACTTCCGGCAGAACGGCGACGGGCTGACGCAGATCCTCGTCATCGACAAGGGCATGACGGAGGCCGGGCGCGGCGCGCTGGTGCAGCGCCTGCTCGACATCGAGACCTACCGCACGCTGGCGATGATCGGCCTGCCGCTCGCCCAGTCGCTGTCGCCGGAAATCCGCCGCATCGAGGACGGGCTGACCGCGATCACCCAGCGCATGAAGCACGATGCCCGCCACGAGGCGGACAGCATGCTGACGGAGATCACGCGGCTTGCGGCGGAACTGGAGGCGAATGCGGCGCTCAGCCTCTACCGCTTCGGCGCCAGCCGCGCCTATTACGGCATCGTCCAGGAACGCATCCGGACGCTCGCGGAAGAGGCTCTGCCCGGCTACGAGACGCTCGGCTTCTTCCTGGAACGCCGGCTCGCGCCTGCCATGCGCACCTGCCAGTCGGTCGAGGAGCGGCAGGCGAACCTGTCGCGCAAGCTCGCCCGCGCGACGGCCCTGCTCAGAAGCTGGATCGACGTCGAGCTCGAGAAGATGAACGCCTCGCTGCTGAACTCGATGGACCGGCGCGCGAAGCTGCAACTGCGGCTGCAGCAGACGGTCGAGGGCCTCTCGGTTGCGGCCATCTCCTACTATGTCGTCGGCCTCGTCGGTTATGTCGCCAAGGCCGCAAACGGCCTCGGCTTTCCCGTGAAGGCGGAAATCGTCACCGGCCTATCCGTGCCGCTGGTCGTGCTTGCGATGTGGTGGATGGTGCGCCAGATCAGGCGGCGCCACCACGAGGAAGATCAGGTGGAAGAATCGCAGAAATAGGCCGGCTGGCCATCGTGCAGCGAAAAGCCCGTGTTGGTCTCCGCCCCTTCGCCCGCGCCGAGATTGGCCTTCGCGCGTTCGCCGATCGAGGTAAACGCTGCCGCAGCGACATCGGCCGCCGCACGGTCGAAATTGATGCCGTGATAGACGAAGCCGCTCGCTTCCGGCGTGATGTAGATCTCGAATTCGCTGACCGGCACGCCGCGCCAGGTGCCGTCGATAACCGGGATGAGGATGCGCAGATAT